>JBAWZF010000006.1 GCA_037143175.1 bacterium | reverse complement strand
GCGAAGCGGACGCTTCATGGGTGAAAGTTGGAACAATAAGCGGCGATCCGAACGGCCCTTTGAAGCGCCTTGGGTCCATAGGGTGTCAATAGAGAGTCCGGAGGCCGCGTAGCGTAGCTGACGGCGCGGCACCTGGCCTTTTGAAGCAGGTGCCGTGACGGAGGCGTAGCGTAGCGGTATGGTCATTGAAAAGACAATAGAGTGACCGAAGGCCGCGTAGCGGTTTGAGCGCCGGTTCCCGGCGCGCTGAGATGGAGCGGTGTTGAATCCGACCGGGGCGAGATCAGCGCGGTACGCGCCTCGACCCGGACGGATTGAACCCCGCACACCGGTTTGTATGGCGGAGCGCATGGAGAGATGGCTGTGGGGGAGTGAGGACGGCATTTTCGGTTCCGACGATAGGAGGATCCGGGAATGACGTCCGAACGGCGGAACAGACAGCACTCCTTGCGCGTAGCTTTCCGCACCGGCTGTCCGGCGCGGTGTGATGGGGCTGCCTTGGTGTGACCGGTCCGGGTGGGGAGCGAGGAACGAGCGGAGACCCGGAACGGGCACACGAAGGCAGCACTCCGGTTTGTATTGTATGGCGGAGCGCAATGGAGTGGTGCTTGGGCTGGAGCGAGACGGGCGGCCAACCTGACGAAGGAAGGTTGTACGACCGGCGCGCGGAGGCGCAAGTGACACTCGATGCGCGTAGCGGTCAATAGAGAGTCCAACCTGGATCGAAGATCTATGGTCAATAGGGAGTCATGTGCTGAGGGCGGTCTGCGCCGGCCGCGTAGAGGCCGTCGCTGGCCGTCCGAAGCGGGTCCGGCAGGTCGTATTCACGGCGGAGGTAACGTGGTCGCCGGCATAGCCGGTGTCCGCGTTGCCGGATCCGTGTTGGACCACAGCGACCCCCTTTACGGGGGGAGCGGTTTATGTAAGGAAGCGTAGCGCTTCCGGTTGAGCGGAGCCCTGGCGCGGAACCTGGCCTTTCAAAGCAGGTTCCGTGTCAGGGCGTAGCGGTATTCAATTCGGATTTATCATCCACAGAAAAACAGTAGACCGACACTTTATCTTGGCATTATAGTGCCGACAAACCCAAGGCATTGTGTCTCAATGTTGTTTTGAATTATGAAAAAGGAAGAAGAAATTAGACGGCAAATTCTGCGGGAGGCATGCAAAATAGCTGAAGGCACCGCCCTCGGTTATCATGAAGACCGCTTGGCGAATGAACTTGCTGTTGAGTTGCTTGCGAAAGGCCTGGTGATGGGCTCAGTTTCCGAGTACGGCACGGCATGCATTACTGGCATTCGCGACGCAGGCCGTGAGTATATTGATAGCCAAAAACCGCACAAAAGAGTTCTCGCAATCAGCAAGAAGATTTTTTTCCTTCTATACTCGATCTTGCTCGTGGCGTTAGGTTACATCTTGAACTTGGACTCGGTAAAGGGGTTCCTGTCCGACACCATTGGCAAAATGCTCAAATGAACAATGTTCCGGCCGTCTGACCGCACACGCTAAAGCGTACCGGTCAACATCAAAGTTGTGCAAAAAAATGAATCCGATGAAAGCAACACACCACAGCAATCTGGTCTCAATCATCGGTGCAGCATACCTCCAACCCATTGCAGAACTTTTGGACACACTTTTTTCAAAGCCGAGCAGAAAATCCATCAACCAAGTTCAGACCAGCGAGTCCGAAAACGGATACTCGACGGCTATCTGCCTTCTCATGGTCGCCTGTTTCGAGTCGTATTCGATGCGTGCTAGGTATCTCAACCGCAACACCCCAATCGCTAATGATCCGGCAAATCGACATGCATTGAAGTTCCTGCATGCTTTGTACCCCACTTTCAGATGCTTTACAGCCCTAACCGAGGTTTATGTACTTAGGGATTGTATCATACACAACCATCTTTGGGAAATTGACTATTACTGGAATGACCTCACACCAATGGCTCTGACGAGTGCAAAGAAGGCACCATTCAGTGGCGACAAAAAGAGATACCCGCAGTGTGTCGATGGAAGAACGCGCAGAACAATAAACTTAAAACTTCACGTCGTGCCGATTCGAGTCGATCGAACTGATGTTCTCAAGGTTTTGGACACGGTCTGGCAAGGCCTGCAGTTCCTCGAACAGCAGAATCTGAACCAATGTCAGGTTTCAGAATGGACCGTTGGGTTCCGGGGCAAACATGTTTTCTTCGTGGATCTGATCCGAAGGATGAAGAGACAACAGACGAAATGAACTTCGGCACAAAAACGCGTCGATCCCAATTTGCAGTTCGGAACCGGCTGCTCAAGGAAGAACGCCAACGTTGGGCACATTGAAAGATAGAGACATAAATGGATACATTCATTGACATCATCGGGAAAGTCGGGGGAATTCTGGCGTTCATGGCAGCCACGCTGGGGTTCATCTTCCGTGAGTATATCAAGGCGCGGGTTACAGACGTGTTTGCCAAACGGATCGAGAAGCGTCGCCATGCACGGGAAGATGCCTTTCTTCTGTCAGAGGTAATCGCGCACACGCGCGGAGCAGTCGTGGAAAAGCTGGTGGATGCTCGTCTCAAAGCAATCGAGAAAATGGCGGAACGCGCATCGTTACTGAGCGAATCCGCGACATCGCTGCACTCATCTCGAGGAGTTGCAGACAAATTCGGCCCACCAGGCGAGAAGCAGTACAACGAAGCCATTCTGGCATCTAACGCAGCCTATGATTCCTTTTCTCATATCATCGCTTGCAGCATACCGCATCTACCGGAATCCGTGGTCGACCGAGCCCGTGAATTCCAGAGCAAAGCGATTGCTTTGATCAAGAAGTTCGCGGATGCGTCACAACCTCACGCCCCGACAGACTTCTCGGAAATGTGGTCCGCTGAACATGCCCTTCATGAGGCATTGAAGACGGCGCTCTTGTCAACCATCAACATGCCTGAGACGATCGCAACACAACACACGGGGAAGTTCACGGTGGGCGTTGGGTAAAAAAGTAATGGAAAACTATGGATATTTTCTAAGCCTTCATAGGTACTATATTTGGGCAACCCGACTGAAAGGGTTGTTCACGGAGGCAATCAATAAAAACCAAGTGACGGACGAGATCACTTGGGCGAGCGATCTGGGGCTCTTCATGTCCCATTGGTATGGAGCACTCTTTGTCGTCGTCGAAGGTTACCGGGAGCTTGGGCTCCATGATATCAAGGTCGATAATCTGCTTAAGTCAGAGAACGTTGAGTTGCTACGTCGTTTTCGTAATGGAACTTTCCATTTCCAGAATAATTACTACGACAACCGTTTCGTTGATTTCTGGAGGGATTCACAGGACACTGCGCAGTGGGTCCATAATCTGAATCTGGCGCTCGGCGAGTTTTGTTTGAAGAAAATCGAGGAAGAAAAAGAAAAAAGGGCACACCAAGGGGGATGAGAGGAATGATCGTAAACTCGCGACCCTTACCGCCCGCGCAGGTTACTCAGCGCCCGTATTAGTTCCTCAGTGTTGGTCATCTGCATGCATCCACCCGCAAATTGGTAGGCGAACCGCCCATTTCAATTGCAAAGGTGCCCCAAAGAATAGCCAACAACCTGTTCGCCCTCCCGTTGATTTTCACCCATCTATCAGATGGCGTGATGAAATATACAACAAGGGTGGATAATGATTTTCGAATCAGGACAATCAGGCAACCCCGTAGGGCGACCCAAAGGGTCGTATGGCGGACGTATTATGGCTCTGGCGAGCCTGGATAAGTTGCTGGCCAAGAAAAAGAACCAGAAGGCGCTGATGGACGCGCTGGAGAAAGATCTGCTGAAGGATCCGGTGTATTTCTTCAAGACGGTGGTGATGCCGCTGCTCCCCAGGGAGGCGAAGCTGTCGCTTGACCGTGAAGGGGTGATCCAGTGGAAGAGTCTGCTCGGCGTGTTGCCGGTCAACCCTCACCCCAGCCCTCTCCCCTCCCAGGGAGAGTGTGCAATCATTGACGCCAAGGCCGTTGAATCCACAAAGGTGACATAACCTATGGCCTTCGTGTTCAATTATCTCCCCCACCCTGCACAGCAGGCGATTCATAGGGCGCGTAAGAAAAGGTTCCGGACGGTGTGTACCGGGCGGCGGTTTGGGAAGACATTATGTCTGGCGGCAGAGTTATTGGATCGTGGCGGGTGTGAAAAAGCCGGTGATTATGGTTGGATCGCACCAACCTATAATGTCGCCGACCGTGGGATTGAGGCGTTTCGTACCATTGCCGATGGATTTATCCAGATATCCGGTCGTGCCCCGACACGGGTTGAGTTTACCGGGCATGCAGGGCCGGTCCGGATCTGGTTTCTGTCCGCCGATAACCCGGATAATATCCGTGGGTTCGGATTCCAGGGTATTGTAATTGATGAGGCGGCTATGATTTCGCCGGATGTGTGGAATTATGTGCTTCGTCCAACCATTGCCCAGACCTTAGGCTGGGCGGTATTTGTCAGCACGCCGAAAGGCCGTAACTGGTTTTATGACCTATACACCCGGGGCATGGATCCCCATGAAGAGGATTACGCGAGTTTCACGTTCCCGAGTAAGGAATCACCATATTTTCCGGCAAAGGAATGGGATGAGGCACGCCGGACCCTGCCAGAAGATGTATTCCGACAAGAATACATGGCTGAATTTATGGAAGACTCAGCAGGCGTCTTCCGGAACGTCGACGCCTGCACAGTGGGCAGTGAACAGTGGGCACTGGACAGCAAGGCGTATCACCGGCATGTGGTGATTGGCTGCGACGTGGCCAAGCATACGGATTGGACTGTCCTTATTGCCATGGATGCAGAGACGGGCCTATGTTTCGCGATGGAGCGGTTTAATCAACTGGACTGGCCTATCCAGAAAGAACGGATACTAGGCTTCGCTCGTAAATACCGGGGCCGGTTGATTTTAGACGCCACAGGCGTCGGGGATCCGATATATGACGACCTGAAACAGAAGTATGCTGATATTGAGGGGTTCAAGTTAACATCGGCAAGTAAGACGGCGATAATTCAGCGATTGATTGTCGCAGTTGAACAAAGAAAAGTTTCCTGGTCGGGACCGAGAAAAGAGTTTGCACGAGAAAACGCGAAGGATTGGGATATTCTTACAGCCGAAATGAAGCGGTATGAGTATGAAATCTCACCGTCAGGCGGGATCACATATAATGCCCCGTCGGGGTATCATGATGACTGCGTGATGGCCTTGGCCCTGGCTAACCATGGCCGGTGGGAGGCGGAAAGTAGTGGGAAGATGATGGCGATTGGCGGTGGGCGGATTAGGGCAAAGGGAAGACAGCGGGAGCGGGTGTTGGTTGGGTGAAGGAGAAGATTCAATGAAACTGAGGGACTGCATTGGCGGAGAAGTCATGATCCACGCAAAAAGCGGACGGTCAGTCCGTGTCGCTGCACCGCGCAAAACGCATGGATCGCCGTCCGGGGTGAACGTCATGTACTGGCACACCGACGGAAGTAATTCTGCCGCGCTGTGCGACGGCGAGTTGAACAAGGCGACTATACGACAACAGCGCGACTTCTGGCGCGAGGCGTATGAGAACCTTGCTGAGGAAGTCTGTCGTCCTGCGTGAGCCGAGATCCACCAGCCACGGGAGGCAAGTAGACATCACACACTTGTTCGCACCTGTCTTCATTCTGGCGCTGCGAGCCGCGCGAAAACTTCCTTTGCCTCGAAATGCGCAAGCACCTTTTTCAACTGAGTCTTGAACAACTCCGGATCATCGTCCTTTGCTGAGTGAATTGCATCGCTCAATGCACAGTAGACCGGCTTCAGAGATTGGTAGCGCGCATTGAAGTCCGCATGGATCGTCTTTGCGTAGGCGTCCGTCAATTCGTCGCCAGTCATCTTTTTATCTCTGGCGTCGACTGCACTGCGCATTTGTTGCTCAATGGTCGTGCGAAGCATAAAGATCGCGGGCAGGTGTGCTCCGCAGTTGAAGGCGAGCACGGCACCCCTGTAGAACTTGCGGCACTCCTTTGGAACGAATCGTGGTACTTCGATCTCCTCGATGGGAGATCGACCGGTTAGGGAAAGTTTCAAGCCCTCTCTCTTAACGAGGAAGGTGACGGGGTCTTTCTTGCAGTTCTGACACTGATAGCGAAGAAGAAACACCTGATGCAAGTCCGTCCCCGACAGGGACGCAGGAATGAGGACGGATGGATCATGACAAGGATTGTGAGGCCATAAGCCACCGCACCCTTGGTGAGAGCAGAACGTCCTGACAGTCTGCACGGAAACTACGATATTCGCCACTCGATTGGTATCTGGCTTGCCGAGCGGATTGGTTTTTTCCTGCATCATCAGGTAAGGAAGCCGACGCAGACACCCTTCCGCTTGATGCGTGAACTCACGGATGATCTCTTCCTTGGACTGCGGTCGCGAAGTTCTTCCTCCGCCCCCTAGCGAAGGCATAACTTGGGCTTCCATTTTCCGTCGCTTCTGTGCCAATTGTTCGATGAAGTCGGACATATCCGCAACGGCGAGATCGACCGACTGATACAGGTGCTTCTCCTCAAGTAACGTCTGGAACGCCTTCTCGATTAGCGGCACTACGGCTGACTCGAATCGCGCTAGTGCCTCTCTTACGTCGTTCATATCATCTCCCATATCCGAGCATATATTGAGCGCCATGACGGGATTTCCGGAATCATAAACCAAAAGACCGTCCGGCTCTTGTTTTCATCAGACATCTGCCTGACTGAATGTAGTCTAGAAATCGTCTTCGTTGCCGTCAATGCTTTCCCTTTAACTATCATGTGACTGTGTTGATGAAGTCAGAGTGGTTACGGCCTTGTCGGGGTAGCATGATGACTGTGTGATGGCCTTGGCGCTCGCCAACCATGGTCGGTGGGAGGTGGCGAGTAGCGGGAGGATGGTGGCGTTTAGTGGGAGGTGTGAGGCGACAAGGGTACGGGTGGGGCAAAGAGAGAGGATGTTAGTGGGGCGATCGATACGCTAAAAATGCGCAGTTGCGTTTCGTGGCAGACCGTTTGGGCAGTTCTGATATTCACTCAACAGGGACATACCGGAGAGGCCTACCGTCGCCCAGATTACCACGTAACTGCCCTGCGACGGCCTTTTCATTCGCCGCTTTGTCAGCGAGATCGACATACAAGAAAACGGGATAGGGAGCGAACCTCGACGGTGGAATGCTCACAGAGAACTGATGGTTAGAGGGCATACCGTTGTACTCAGCGAAGTAACGGGACACGATGTTGGTAGCGAAACCCGAGTCGTCGGAGTATAGGGCTGTCACGATTCCATTCGTCTCAAACCGCAAAATTTTTGGCGGGGGCCTACGAGGCGCCGTGAACGGCGATTCGTTGAACATAATTGTCTGCGACCACGACCCCGCTATGTAACGTCTGATCTCATCGGTGCGAGCATCTGGCACTGACGATAGACTCGTTTTCACCGCAGTTTGGGTTTCCGGGGTGGTTGCCGGAGGTGCGACATACGGTCGACCATTACTTGCATCTGGCACTGCCGCCTGGCTTGTTTCCTTGGCAGTTTGGGTGGTTGCGGGAGGCACGACATACGGCCTTCCATTACTTCTAATCACGATTCCGCCCTGACGCAGACTGTCGATAATCTCCTGTTTCGTTTGACTGGCATGACCACCGACTTCTACAAGAGGGTCTCCGTCACTTTCCCCCTTTTGGATTTTGCCTACTGAACCCGTAGGCCGTGAATTTCGCATTGCCGTTGTACTAGTTTCCTTTCTTGTTTTCATGGGGGGTAAGTCACCTCTTGGAGGTGTCGTTTGAGGTTCTTTATAACCATCAACGGTGGCTGCGAGTTGGCGGGCGTAGCTCGGATCGCGAGGTGCTATTTCGGCAATAATGCCGTGTTGTAATGCCCCTATTCCGGAGCTAATCTCGGTGGATGGAAGAAGCCGGATATCGGAAAGCATTTCCATCATTCGGCTCAGTTGTGCTTTTATAAAACGTGAATTTTGCGAGGAATTCCACTGAGACGCCATTGAGCCAAGTATGACTCCGGCAAAGATGACTGTTGCTGCCGCTGTTTCCCATCGGATTCGTGTGCTGCCGATTATGAAGTCGGCCTTTCGGCGATTGATCCAACTTGCCACAAAGGACGTCAAAGCGGCGGATGCAATGATAGCTACCCAGTATATTATCATATTTGGCCCAAATACTTCATTTTGGTTTCCTATTTAGCACCTGCACCCGGAATGACTAACTCAGGAGAGAGATAGCAGACCGATTACACAAGGTCAATCCGACTTGATCTCGTCTGTGATTAACGATAGATGGTTTATTGGGCTTTCTTCTTGCCTTCGATTTACTTCCCCCCGTTGATTCCCACCCTTTCTTGGAGGACATCAACATGAAAACTTATCTATTCGTCGGTCTATGTTCCGGGTTCTTGGTTTGTGGTGGGTGCGCGTCAGCCTTCAAGAAGGTGGACGTCAATAAGGGGCTGGACAGTTATTACAGTCAACCCCGGACGGTTGACTTGGTCACGATCAAAGGATCGAACATGACCATTTCTGCGACTGGGGTCAATGAGATGAAGGTATCGTCTATCCTGCCGCCGCTGAATGCGATCCCCAGGGAGCCGGGGGTGCTGGAGAAAGCAATTGGCGGAGCGACGGATGTCGCCAAGTTCGGACTCGGGTTCTACTACGGGAACCAGATGCTGGGCAAGGCGCTGGAACAGCCCCGGACGGTAAGCCCGGAGATTGTAAGGCCGGAAGTGATTCAAGCCAGTGGGCAGTAAGCAGTTTGCAGCAAGAAAGCCAGTAGGCAGTCAACAGTGATCACGGCCTACTGGCTACACCAGCGTGGAGCAGCACTGATCATTGAGCCAGTGTTGAGTTTCGGTATTTTCGGCGTCCGCGTCCGTAAGTAATGATCATGCTACTTTAGGTTCTCGCACCTCAACGGCAAGTCGAAGTCCGATATTTTTCAGGATAATTGCGAGGCTGGACAGTTGGGGATTGCCCTTTCCGGAAAGCATGCGATACAGGCTCACCCGATTCAGGTGAGCCTTCTTGGAAAGCCGTGCCATGCCCTTGGCGTCTGCGATATCCCGAAGGGCCATCAGAAAGACCTCTTGAGACCCCTCTTCGAGCGCAGCATTGAGATAGGCTGCCGCTTCTTCAGGGTCGGCAAGGTCCTTCATCAGCCCCTCGTGATAACTGGTGGTTATTTTGCTCATGATGTCCTCCGTTTATAAGATTGCCAATACTGTTTCGCGGTCGCGATGTCCCGCGATTGGGTTCGCTTGTCACCGCCACAGAGCAGAATGACCAGTGTGTCACCTGCCTGCCCAAAATACACCCGGTATCCTGGCCCGAAATCCAGACGAAACTCCATGACACCCTCGCCCACTGCCTTGCAATCGCCGAGGTTACCGAGACGCACCCGATTAAGCCTGACGCGAATCCGCGCACGGCCCTGCACATCCCGCAGGGAGTGAAGCCATTCCCGGAAGGGGTTATGCCCCGCCTCTGTCAGATATTCTCGGAGTTCCCGCTCTTTCATTGGTTTAAATGTAGCTTATACGCTACAAACTCGCAAGAAAAATACAGAGGCTGTCACACTGCCCCTGCTCACTAACTCAAAGCGTTGATTTTTCAACTATCTCAAAGGAATTATGATCACGGCTTACAACATCAAAAACCATACTTGGCGGGATCAATACAATCCCCTGCGGGGATTGAGCCTGCCAAAGTTGATTTCTCTACTGGAGGCCGGCGAACGTGGCGCCTACGCCGATCTGCAATGGTTTTACCATTACATGGAGCGGTCGGATGCCATGATCCACGCGGTTATTCAGCGCCGGCGGGCAGCGTTGCTGGCATGTGACTGGGATATCCGCGTCAACGCGGATGAGTGGATTGACAAGAGCCTCGCGAAGGAACAGGCCGCTTTCCTGCGCGAGGCCTATGACCGGATCGACAATTTCCGGGACGCGGTGTCTTTTATATTTTCCGGGTTATTCAGGGGGTATGCTCATCTGGAAAAGCATATTGCGCCGTCGGGCATGGTGACACGGCTGGAGCCGGTGGAGCAATGGTTCTGGGTTCGTGATGGGTTATTTGGGGCTTGGGAGTACAACCAGGATGCGAAAAGTGGGGTTGGCCGGGGTGAGTCCGTTGATTTTCAGAACTTTCTGATTTTTGAATCCGTGCCCTTGAATAGGATGCTGGCGGTGCTGTATTTACGGAAGAATTTGAGTCAAAAGGACTGGGATTCCTTCCTGGAGGTTTATGGGATCCCGTCCATATTTCTGGTCGGGCCGCCGAATACACCGGAGACGAAGGAGGCGGAGTACCACGCCGTCGCCCAAGAGATCATGTCGAATGGCCGGGGGTACCTGCCCCACGGCAGTGATGTGAAATTTGTGAATGGTGGTGGGAATAAGCCTCCGTTCCTGGAGCACATTGATTATATCGACCGTCAGATTACCCTGGCCGCCACAGGTGGCCTGTTAACGATGTTGGCGGAGTCGGGATCCGGCACCCTGGCCGGCAATGCTCACTCGGATACCTTCCTCCAGATCGCCCGGAGCGATGCGGCGCTGCTGAGCGGGTTATTCCAGGAGCAATTCGATACTCCGTTGCTGAGAGAGTATTTCCCCGACCAGCCGATCCTGGCCTATTTCGAGTTTGCCCCGCCGGCTGCAGATGAGGTGTCACGGGTGGTCAAGGATGCTGTGGAGTTGGCGAAGGCGGGGGTGAGGATGGATGTGGAGGAACTGTCCGAAAAGACGGGTTATCGACTCGCACATACGGCAGATTATTTCCCGAAAAATGAAACGATTCCCACCCCAACATGAAACGATTATGGAACGATTATGTGAGTCAAAAGAGTCATTTATTAGGCGTTTCTCAATCTTCTCAATCTGCGCAATGAAATCAGAATTTGAAATCAGAATTTGGTTGCGCATTTCTGCCGAGTAACGCATCATACTTTCCGTCGGGTGAAACATTGAGTTTGATGTGGTGAGCCAAGCCTGACAAAAATTAAAAAAGGTCCCGCCTTGATGACAAGAACCCATGGGGTTCTCCCGCGAGGGTAGTCAAGGCGGTCGTTTTTTCAGGATCCAGCATTTACCCCTCTGACGCAAATTGCCGCTCATGGCGAATAAGCCGCTGAATCGTATTATGACTTCTGGCGTCGCCAGACTGCCATTTTCGATAGATCGCCCAGTTGCAGTAGTCGGCGACCTGTAGTCCCATACAGGATGCCGAAGAGTGATGATAAATGCGGTAACGTGTTCCCGCTGATAATGCTGCTGCGAGTGTCTGCTTGATGCCCTTTTCAACCGCTTTGCGGCGTCTATCCACCGGCAGTGTATCCGTGATCACTATCACCTCTGCATAAAGCCCAAGGTTATAGTTGGGCAATACCAGTTCTTTCAATAACTGGGTAAGCGCGACCGGATATAAATGTTCTACCTTTTTCATGCCGTCGGGGAGTTGTGTCTTGTCCACAATTATGGAATCCACATGAATCTGACCATTGTGGGCAAGAATTGACTGAAACACCTGATCGCGGACAACTTGCCGATCCTCGGCGGCATGAAACCGGGGCATATCGAGCCCAGACTCAATTAGGTCGTACCGCAGTTCAATCAATGGCGGATCAAAGAAAAAAGGGCGGACGGTAGAAATGGAACTGAGGGATAGATATTGAGTTCCACTAGGGGAAAAATCAAGATTGCCCCCCTCATCAAGAAATACATACAGGCACGGTCGCCTTGTCGGCAACAAGTCACCATTGTCCGGCAATGTAACACTATCAGTCATGTTCCTCTTTCCTGAAAATACCCACGATATGGATCGTGGAACTCTGCTGCCCAATCCCCGTCATGTTTCGCCTTGAACCCTACAGTTCGAGAAGGCGCGGGCAATAATTCGCGCCGAGTATTGCAAAGCTTTTCAAGGTCGACAAGCGGAAGCGCAACTACTTTTGACCGGCAAGCCGTTGATTTCCGCCCATCTATTGGAGGCCCATGAATTATTTAATTTTGAATCGAGATTATCGACTGCCCGATGACCCATGCTACGCTCAGAGGGCTTCCGCCGTCGCCAAGGCTATGGCGGACAGGACGCAGGGCAGGCGGGTGGTTTCATGAATACACTGATCCTCAATCGGGCCTATGCATTGCCTGAAGATGGTTGGTACCAAATTGCGCCACTTGGCGAATTCCCCCATGCCGGGGCCGGCATAACTCAAGTAATTGACCAAGAGGCCTGTATTGCCATGGCCGCCCGGTTTGCCGCAGATGCCAATACCCCCAACTTCCCTGGACTGTTGATTGATTTTGACCATTTCTCCCTCGATGGGGAGAAACGGTCAGAGGCTGCGGGATGGATTCTGGGCCTTGAAAGCCGGGGCCAATTCATTGACCAAGAAGGTGGCCCGGCTACGCCCGTTGAAGGGGCTACGCCGCGGCACAATCCGGCTGCTGCCGGATTGTGGGCACAGATTCGCTGGTCGGATTTGGGCGAAGAGGCCGTAAAGGGCGGGCGGTATCGGTTTCTGTCACCGGTTTGGGCACGGTCGGACTGCGTTGACCTGGGTGACGGCCGTGTAAGGCCGGTCCGGATCCTGAACGCGGCGGTGACAAATGATCCGAATCTCAAGGGGATGGTGCCCTTGTCGAACAGTGGGCAGTCGGCAGTGGGCAGTAAGCAGAAAATCGAAGAACCCACCCCCACCCCCTCCAAGGAGGGGAGCAATTTCAATTCCGTTGATTTTCAAACTATGAATGTACGGGCGAAAAATCATCAGGGAGCAAACATGAAAGCAGTGATTGAAAAGTTGGTGAATCATTTGGGGTTGGCGGCGGACGCCACTGAGGCGTTGATTCTGGAGAAGATGGGCGGATTGCTGACTGCGGTCGCAGTAACTGAGTTGCAGAACTCGCTTACGGCGCTCCAGGGGAAGCATGACGCTCTGGTGACGAACCTGAAAGCGGTCGAGGGTGAGCTGGTGAACCGGCATCTAGCCGATTTCGAGGGAGTTATCAGCGAAACGGCAAAGCCGTTCTGGACTGAACAGTTGATTCAGAACCGGGCGGGGACCATCGCCGTACTCGGGGACCTCGTCCGGCTGAATGATGAAGGTAAAAGTATGAATGATGAAAGGAAAGAGACACCTCAAACCCGGAAGCCGTTGCACAACCGGGTGACGGCCCGGCCGGTGCCGCCTAACCAAGGTGGCCAGACCGGGGCGGATGGCGACAGCAAGGCCGTGAAGATCAGGAACCGGGCTCATGAGATCGTCGCCGCTGAGAAAATTCCGTTCGGGGTGGCATTCAGGCGCGCGGAGCGGGAGATCATTGGCCAGTAGGCCGGGTCAGTGGGTGTGATTAGGATTACGATTAAGATTACGATTACGAAAGGGATAAAGACATGAGTCAAAGTAATACGAGGGTTGGGGATATTCGGGTTAAGGCTGGTGGAGATCTGACGGGGAAGAATGGGTTCCTCGCAAAGATGACGGATGTATTTGGACCGGCGGTTGATCTCGTTAAATTTGCGGGTGAACGCCCGTTGTACGTGGTGATTGAAGGTGTGGCGCCTTCGCAACTCGCGTCTGTTCGCCCGCTTGAACCGAACCGAAATGTTCGGCTGGTTCTGGTGGGTACCTGCAACCCGGGGGACACCTTGGTTGCCATGGTGGGTGCAGGAGCGAACAACGGCAAGGTTCAGGCGTTGCCGGCGGAGGCTGGGACGTATCTCGGGGTGGCGGTCGCGGAGGAGGCGGGGGTTGACGGGCAGCTGGTGCTGGCCCGGCCGGCAGCGATCGGGAATGTCGTCATCGCGGTAGCGTAACGAGTCAGTGGGCAGTTGGCAGTAGGCAGATAAAGAGGGAGTCGCGGCACGGAGTGCCCCTCCCACATTGAAGAAAGAAGGAGTGAAGGATGAGCAGATTAAGTGATTTGAGTGCGTCCCCTACCCTGCGGGAGTTTGCCCAGGGTGCGGCGCAGAGTGCGATTATGCCGGTGGCGGATTTTCTGGCGCCGACGATCGAAGTGGCAACGAGTGTGGGCCGGTTCAAATCCTACACGGAGAAGAATCGGTTTCATCTCCCCAATACCCTGCGGACAATGGGTGGTCGGGCGTCGGAGTTGAGGTTCGAGGCAACCGATGCCACCTATAACTGCGAGCCGCATGCCTTGGATTATCCGGTGGATAATCTGGAGCAATTGGAGGCCGAAGGGCTTGAGAATATGCTCCGGGAAGGCGCCACAGCGGTTGCTGAAGTGGCAGCTCTTTCTCATGAGAAGGCCGTCATTGATGCGGCCCTGGCGGCCGTAGGAGCAGGAACGGGGTTGACTTGGAACGACGCTGCGGACCCGATCATGGACGTGGATGACGCTATCCTGTCGGTGATCAAGGCGGCGAAGTACGGCAGCCTCATGGGGGTCGGGATCCTGTTTGGGGCGGCTGCCTGGAAGATCTTTAAGAATCAGGCCAAGGTGCGGGGACGATTCGTCGTGGGAAATGGACGCAGTAAGAGCGATCTGGGTCTGGCGGTACCGACGGAGCAATCGGCAAGTCAGATGTTCATCGGAACGCCGGATGTCCGCACATCCTACATGATTTATGATGCCAACCCGGCGGGGAAGGCGGAGGACATCAACTTCCTGCTGGACACCGCAGTGTTGATCTTCGCCCGTAAGGATGCGCCGAGTCGCCGTGATCCGAGTTTCATGAAGACGTTCCGTCTCATGAACAAGTTCATGGTGCCGGGCTCCTACATGCGGGACGACGGCCGTGTCGAGGTGGCAAAGTTCGACTGGTCTGAAGACGTGAAGGTCACGAATAGCGCGGCTTGCGTGCGCCTGAACGTTGCCGCGGCGTAGGCGGCAACGAGACTTCAGACCTCAGACTACAGACCATAGACCGGGAGAGGAAAGCGACCCTCACCCTGACCCTCTCCCCTCCCAGGGAGAGGGAAAGGCAAAAACAGCAAGCGCGGGGGCTCGGGTGATGCCGAGTCCCCGATTTTGTTTACGGGAGTGAACAATGAGCGGGTGGAAAGAATTGACGAGCGAGACGGTGCTGAATGCGTTGCCCACTGATATGGGCAACCTGTACCGGTCTTGGGTGGATGCAAACCCGACCAAGACAAACCGTCTCGGCGAGATCGTGGCTGAAACCGTCAATATGTTCCGCGAGGTCATTGAAGTCTACCCCTGGTATGTGATGGATCCGGATCTCACCAAGGTGCCGGTGTCTGGATTCCGGCACGCCCTCGACATGGTGATCTTCAATCTGGGGATGGAGATGGGGGTCCAGTTCGCGCCAGAGGTCTACAGCCTCATTACCCAGGCGAATGTTTGGTTGCGGATGGTGCAGACAGGGAAGATCCGGGCGGTGGATACGATTGGAGATGGAGGAACGCCGCGGTTTCAGCCGGCGGCGGAGAGAGCGATAGAGGATTAATAGCGATGAACGTGAGGGAAACGGAGTTTTGGATGAAAGTCAAATTATTGGCCTTGTGCCTGGTGGTTGCGTTCGTAAGCGGTTGTCTTGCTGGGTGGCTGAACCCGACACAGCAGGGATTTGTGATTCAGACTTTCACGACTTATGAGCCTATGAGCGGGAACAATAGCGGAACCATTGTCACGAATGGAAATTCCTACCAATTTGCCGGGGACAATGCGGGCTGGATGTGGATTGGCGGGCCGGGCTCGCAGTTCCGGGGGAAAAACGATGGGCAGATATTCCTGAACGGCGAAGGGGCCTTCATCCTTGGTTCCTTCGGGCCGCTGGCGACCGTGACGAACCGGGGAAAAGGCTCTCTTCTCCTGGGGAACCTATCGGGCGGGCAGAAGGCGGTCATCACGGATGTCGCCCACGCATCAATCCTCCTGGGGGCCGGGACAGTGAGCAATAGTCAGTCCATTGTGGTGGGTGATGATCTTGGGTCGCACGGGACGAAGTCAGTAACGGCTGGCGCGTTCTGGGCGATGGGTGATGGATTCTTCGGAAATGCGTCAGGATTGACGGGTATTCCCCTGCCCTTTGGATACGGGGTAACCGAGGAGACCACTGCGCTCGGGCGTGAGGCTAACGGGTCAGAAAGCGGCACAGCACTGGGCCTGATTGCCGATGGATCCTCTTACGGGGTAGCGGTTGGTCAGGAATCCGTTGGAGCCTTCTCCGGGGCAGCCGTGGGGTATTCCGCCGACGGCACTGCCGGCGCGGCGATCGGTTATGGCGCCCTGGGGGCATATGGCGCTGCAGTTGGTTCCTTTTCCGCCGGCAGTGCTTACGGCGTGGCCGTCGGGGTCTCGGCCAGTGGGTATTCCTACGGGGTCGGGATCGGGGCTTATGCCGTTGGTAACGGCCTTGGGAATGTCGCCCTGGGCGGAGGTGAGGAAGGCGGGGTGGTTGCCGCCATACCTGCGGGCTTTACTGACACGGTTGAATTGGGCCGGGGAACGGCCGTCAGCAACGGGTGGCTCCATTTCCATGGGCACCCGGTAGTCGACGGCAACGGCGGAATCTATCCCGGCGCCATCAAGGGTTTTGTCTCCACGAACGATGCACGGTACCGGGCCACCGTCACAAACGGGACTAGTCCCGGTTTCCAGACCGTGACCGCGAATGAGTATGCCCTGGGAGCGGTTGGCAAATTCGTAATCTTGGGCGGAACGCAGTTGGTTTTCGTGGCCGGCAGCGTGACAAACGTGCTGGATCCGGATGTTAGCCGGCCGTGAGGCGTTGATTTCTGTTTTCTATTGGAAGGCCGGTCATCGGCAGGAGGCAAAATGAAAAACAGCATCATCGCAATCTTGGGTTTTTTGTTCTTAACCGGTGCAGCCTACGCGGCACCCTGGGCGCAAACCTATCCCCTGAACGGCTCTCTCATCATGCTCACGAACCAGCAGGTTAATACTGTATGGATGCCCGTGACGGTTCTATGGAAGTTTCCATCGAACACGAACGCAACCCTGACGGTTTCCCGGGTGAGCCAGGGAAACACCTACCTGATTGGAAATCTCCCTGTAACGAATGCCAGTACGGTCATCTGGGTACCCGAAGTTGAATACCCTTTCGAATTCGGGGATGTCCTGCTGTTAACCAGTTCGGTGACAAACGCCCAGGTGCAGATCATCAGGAAAGGGAACTGACGTGAAATACGCGGCGTTGATTTTTGGCGGACTGATTCTCGCCTCGATTCTTTGCTTTGCGGAAGCCGGCAAAAAGCCCAAGCAGGAACATTGGGTGATCGATGGCGCACCTGCAGAATGGGCGAGCGATTCGATCTCATTTAACTGGCTCACCAACCTTCCAATCCGGGCCGGCGAGAATATCAGAGTGACATCAACCCCGACGGGTACCGTAGTGGCGGCGACCCTGAGTGGCGTAACGAACCATTACTGCTGGATCCCGGCCGACTATCTTTACTCCTGCCCGAAAGAGACGTTGACCAATCCAAACGGTCAGGCGGTTTTCACAAAACATGACAAGACCCGCACTGACTTTGCCGGGCCGATCTCAAGCCCAACGCCCCAGGGTTATACCTCGAACATGACTTTCCGGTGGTACACATACCACACTTCACCCGGCACCTATGCCATGGCCTGCCGGTGGCGTGCGGGTGGTTTGAAAGCCTGGACAAGTGTCACGAGCGGATTATTCCAAGCCAGTACCAGCCTGACAAACCTCTCGACGGCTACCCTTACGGCATATGTTCCCGCTCCGGATGATTGTCTGATCGACATGGAATACTGGGTAAT
Organism: bacterium; assembly: GCA_037143175.1. NCBI lineage: Bacteria > bacterium. The sequence continues at coordinate 84,872 of JBAWZF010000006.1, read as the reverse complement.
TCCCACCAATGCGCCCGGAGGGGGCACAGCGGGCGGCATTGGATATGTGAGGGGAATGAGGTTCGAGTATGAGGCTCGATTTTAGGAGGGCATGAAGATGATAGGAAAAATTGAAGCGTTAGTGGCGGGCGGTGCGGCATTGGGGGCGACCACGGCGGCCGCCCTGCCCGATTCCGAAAGCCTCGACGTGATCGGTCGCTGGCCGCTGGTGGCTATCCTGGGCGCCGTGTGCTGTTTCTGCGTCTGGATCATCTACTGCCAGGGCTGCCAGTTCGGGAAACGGCTGGATAAATTGTCGGACGCCATCATGAAACTGGCAGCCAACCTGAAAGAGCGCCCGTGCATCCGGCATAAGGAGAACGATTAAGGAAAGGATGAAGAATGAGTTATGAGGGATGAAAACAAATCATGTGGATGCGGGGGCAAAAGGAAACAGTGCCAAGATGCCACTGGCGGGGCGAAAGATGGCGGGTTGAACCGTGCGACCGAGTATCACCGCATTATCGAATCCTTTGATGTTCTGAGTGTTCCCCATGACATACAGGTCCTGATCCGGGAAGCCTTGGATTCAAAGCAGTGGGACTGGTTTGAAAAATGCGATGGCTGCACCTGCGTGTCCGAAATGTACTGGCCAACGAAATACTTTCCGCCCTGCCTGCGGCATGACTTCGACTGGCAAACCGGCAACGGCGGTTGGGAAGCAAATGCCCGGTTCTACAGAACTCAGCGCGCCTACCGGATGTCGGCCCTGCAGGCAGGCACCCGGTTCATTGGCGTCACGGCCTCGTGGTACACCTGGTTTAAGTGGTGGCAATAGAAGCAGACCGGACGAACGGAACATCGAATGAGGTCGCAGGAAAGAAAGAATCAATGAAATTCACCTTATCAACAATTGAAATCATCAAGGCCACGGTAAAGGCTGACCCCCAAGCAACGCCAGCCGACAGAGCCAACCTCCTCGCCTTCTTGCGAAACGGCGGGAACGTTGAAACCACACCTGCCGCACCAGCGGAGAATCGGTTATTGAGACGAGTTGAAGCCGCCCGACTTCTGGGGCGCTCGGCACGAACAGTGGACGAACTTGCCCAGCAAGGGATCCTTTTCAAGGTGAAGTTGCCCGGCCGCAAACGGGCCGCGGGGTTCCGGTACACTGATGTTGTGGCACTGATTGCCTGAGTTCGGGCAAAGCCCTGCACTCAATGAGTAGATCAAAGTAGATCATAGTAGATCATGGTAGATTGAAACCGAGATCTTTTCTTATGGTTACTTTATGATTACTTTGTCGACCTCAAAACGTACTCCCCGGAAAAAGCGGATAAGAGCGAAAAGCGGCGAAAGCCAAAATCCTTCAATCTCGCGAAACTATTGATTTCATTGATCAAAATGCATGTTCAGAAGGGTTTTTAAGGTGGTGCCGGAGCACGGACTTGAACCGTGATACCCGTGAAGGTGGTAGATTTTGAGTCTACTGCGTCTGCCATTTCGCCACTCCGGCCTCGAAGAGAGGGGGACTTATATACTACTGGCTCACCTTGTTCAATCTGAATTTTGACAAAATTTATTCTGTCTCTATAGTAACCCCATGAACTTCTTTGAATATCAGGAAGCTGCGCGGCGGCAGACAAGCCGCTTGATTGCGTTTTATTTGCTCGCCGTGGTGCTCATCATTGTTTCTCTCTACTTCATCACGGCCTTTATATTTCATTATGACGCAGCCGCCGTTCCTGATCAACCTTTCAATTGGATGGCCCTTTGGGATCTCAACTTGTTCGGCATCGTGGCTCTGGGCACCGGGGCCATCATTCTTTCCGGCAGCCTCTATAAAATCGCCTCCCTGTCCGCAGGAGGTGCGGCCGTGGCCGAAATGCTGAACGGCCGACCGATCGCGCCTGACACCACGGATTTCCAGGAAAAGCGCCTGCTGAATGTTGTCGAGGAAATGGCGATCGCCTCCGGCACCCCGATTCCCAGGGTATTCGTCATGGACGGAGAAGAGGGAATCAATGCTTTTGCCGCAGGCTTCTCGACCAAGGATGCCGTGATCGCCGTGACCCAGGGTACCCTCATGCAACTCAATCGAGAGGAATTGCAGGGAGTCATCGGCCACGAGTTCAGTCATATTCTTAACGGCGACATGCGCTTGAACATCCGACTGATCGGGGTGCTTCACGGTATTCTTCTGATCGCCATAACAGGCTATTTCATGTTCCGGATCCTGGGCAGCACCACTTCACACGGCAGTTCCCGTGATAAAAAAGGGAATCCCCTCGTCGTTCTAGTGCTTCTCGGGCTGGCCATGATGATCATCGGCTACATTGGCGTCTTTTTTGCCCGCCTCATCAAAAGCGCCGTGTCGCGCCAACGGGAATTTTTAGCCGACGCCAGTGCCGTTCAATTCACCCGCAATCCGACCGGTTTATCGGGCGCACTGAAAAAAATCGGCGGACTTGCCACAGGCTCCCGATTAGTCGCCCCCTCAGCGGAAGCCGCCAGTCATCTCTTTTTCGCCAATGGCATCGCGTCCCCATTTCTTGGCCTGCTTGCAACCCACCCGCCCCTGGCGGAACGTATCCGGCGACTTGACCCCCAGTTTACAGGCGAACTTACCAGACCTTCCAGCGACGCCCAAAACGAGACCATCTCCGCCTTCAGCGCTTCTGACTCGGCACTCCCCGCTCTCAACTCCCCGCTTCCTACCCCACCCCCGCTTCCGCCCATGACGCCCGCTCAGATCGTTAAGCAGGCGGGGACACTTTCCTCTATGAGCCTGATTCATTCCACTCAAGCACTCGACGCCATCCCAGCCACCTTGCGAACAGCCGCCCATCAGCCCACGATGGCTCAAGCCGTGATATACGCCATCCTTCTGGATACCAAGCCGGAGATACGTCAGCAGCAGCTCGTTTATCTGGCTAAACGGATTCCGACTGAACTCAATTTTGACATCGAAAATATGGAGGGAGATTTAAGAACGCTGTCGACCGGGTTGCGTCAGCCACTCGTGGAAATTGCAGTTGGCAGTCTTAAGCATCTGGATCTTCCTCAATATCGGTTCTTCCGTGAGACCATTATGGAACTTGTGGCGACAGACTCCGAAGTCTCTCTTTTCGAATATATGTTACTTCGCATGGTTCTGCGTCACTTGGACACACAATTCGGCCTGGCCAAACCGTCAAAGGCGCGCATCACTTCTTTTAATACCCTAACCAACGAGGTGACCACCGTCCTGTCCGCCCTCGCCTGGTTTGGGTCCACCACCCCCGCGATGGCGGCGCAGGCATTTCTGGCAGGCTGTCAAGAACTGGGCGCCATGAACCTTCGCCTTCTTCCCGCCGACTCAGCCTCACTTAAAGATATGGACAAGGCTTTGGACCGACTGGTTGACACCATCCCGCCGGTGAAACAGAAACTGGTAGCCGCCTGTACCGCTGCTATCAACACCGACGGGACCATTACCACCGATGAACGCGACGCACTGCGGGCCGTCGCCGATGCCCTGGATTGCCCGCTGCCGAGGCTTTGAGAAGAAAGTTACTGGTTATTCGTTCATGGTTATTGGTGTCCTCATAACAAATAACTTCATAACTGATAACCTTGGATTTTTCTGACGCTATTCCCTTGCATCCCGCTTTCTTATCTCTATAATCATAAACCGTTTTTGATTCTAATCATGGCTGAAAGCTAAGGAGAATATTATGCGATACATTGTGTGTATCAAACAGGTGCCGGAAACGACGGATGTAAAAATCAATCCGGCCACAAACACCTTGATGCGTGATGGTGTTGTTTCCATCATTAACCCTTTCGACATGTACGCCATTGAAGAAGGCTTACGGCTCAAAGCCCTGCACGGCGGCACGGTCACCGTACTTTCCATGGGGCCGCCTCAAGCCGAGAACGCTTTGCGCGAAGCCATTGCCATGGGTGCTGATGACGGTATTCTGGTCTCTGATCGCGCCTTCGCTGGTAGCGATACCTGGGCCACCAGCTACACACTGTCCATGGCCATCCGAAAGATCGGCACCTATGACCTGATTATCTGCGGAAAACAAGCCTCCGATGGCGACACCGCACAGGTGGGCCCCGGCATCGCCGTCCATCTGGATCTCCCTCAGATCACCTACGTCCGTAAAATTGAATCGCTGGACGAAAAAACCATCGTGGCGGAACGCCTCATGGAAAATGGTTATGAAGTCATTCAGTCCCCACTGCCTTGCGTTCTCACCGTGGTCAAAGAAATCAACGAGCCGCGTCTGCCTTCCCTAAAGGGAAAGATGGCCGCAAAAAAAGCCGTGATTCAGACTTGGAAGGCCGCCGACATCAATGGCGACCCAAAGTGCCTCGGGCTGGACGGATCACCGACCAAGGTTGTAAAAATTTTCACCCCGGCGCCAAGGAAGGGTGGACAAATTTTTCAAGGAGACCCGGATGAGTTTATTCCGGAAATCGTAGCCAAAATGAAAGACGCCGTTTTAGGCGCCGCGCAGTAAGGACTATCATCATGAGCGATCCCATCAAAATTACCGAAAAATGCGTTTTCTGTGGTGCCTGCGTCAAAGCCTGCCCGTTTGGAGCCATTACCCAGGCCGAGCGAAAAACGGCCCCCGTCATCGACCTCCAGAAGTGTACCCTCTGCGGAGCCTGCGTGGTCGCCTGCAAATTTGACGCCATCTGGATGAAGGAAAAAGCCAGCACCGGCATCGACTTAAACGCCTTCAAAGATGTCTGGGTTTTCGCAGAACAACATGATGGCGATATTCAGTCCATCACCTACGAATTGCTCGGTGAAGGCCGTAAACTGGCTAACTCGCTGAACATGAAGCTCTGCGCCGTTCTTCTGGGAAGCAACATCCAGGGCAAGGCCCAGGACTTGATTGCTCGCGGTGCGGATAAGGTTTATCTGGTGGATCGTCCCGAACTGGCCTATTTCCAGGATGAATGCTACGGAAACGTCCTGATTGAATTGGTGAATCGGCACAAACCCAATGTCTTCCTGTGCGGGGCTTCGACCATCGGCCGCAGCCTGGTGTCACGTGTGGCGGTCAAGGTCAACGCCGGTCTGACGGCCGACTGCACCGAACTCGCCATTGACCCGAAAACCTTGAATCTGCTTCAGACCCGGCCTGCCTTTGGTGGCAACATCATGGCGACCATCGAGACGCCGGCGTCCCGACCCCAGATGGCAACAGTGCGGCATAAAGTCATGAAGGAATCCGTTGCGAACCCCACCCACAAGGGGGAAATCTCAATGGAAGCTATCGCCGAGGTGCTCCTCCAGTCGAAGGCACACCGCCTGAAATTCATTCCCGAAGTCGAATCGACAATGAATATCGCGGAAGCCAATATCATCGTGTCGGGTGGTCGCGGACTTCAGAGCGTGGAGAACTTCAAACTCTTGCGGAACCTGGCTGATGTGTTGGGCGCAGGGGTTGGCGCCTCGCGCGCCGCGGTGGATTCCAATTGGATACCCTACTCACATCAGGTCGGACAAACAGGAAAAACCGTGTGCCCTAAAATCTATTTTGCGGTCGGTATCAGCGGCCAGATTCAGCACCTTGCAGGAATGCAGTCCTCTGATATCATTATCGCTATCAACAAGGATCCGGACGCCCCTATTTTCAAGGTGGCAACCTATGGGATCGTTGGAGATCTGTTCACGATTGTTCCCAAGCTCACGGCAGAGTTTAAAAAAATCCTGGGCAAATAGGATTGCGTTCACGTGGCGGGATAGATAGATTTGATCGTATATGTATTTATGGAAGGTGCCTAACAATGAGAATGAATAAATTATTGAGTTCGGGTTTGATTTTGTTGGCCGTAGCGGCAACCAGTGATTGCGTGTGGGCAGGGTCCGCAACCCCGGAGTCCATTATGGTGGTACCCGCCCGCAAACGCATGGTCCAGTTGGCCTTCGAAATCTCCCGCTGTAAAGAGATCGGCCTCGTGACCTACAATAACAGTCCCTCCCTTCCCGCTCCGCTTCTTCATGCGTGGAATGGTCAGGAATGGATCCAAATCAGCATGGATGATTATGTGGAAGGGCGCTTCATGTCAGGCGATCCCAAACACGTCTTCCTGCTCGGTGACGCGTCCTCATTGCCACTCAAAATGATGGATGGTCCCACTTGGTATAAGGACCTCAACCGGATCACCACACTGGATATCGCCACCATTATCAACCAAGTTGGTAATGTGTTGCATTTCAGCACCTATCAATGGAAGTGGCTGGCCGAGACGTACGGGATGAAGATTGAGGACAAAAACACCGAACTCCGCCGCTATGGTCGCTGGGGTGCGCCTGGTAAAGAAAAGGATCTGGCACCCAACAAGCTCGAATCGGTGGTGCTTCCCCCTAACCCGCCAATCGCAGACCCCATCATGATCAAGGCCGAGGAACCCAAAGCGAAAATCGAACCTGTTAATTGCGAAATGCCCTTGCCACCTAAGGTGGATGTCCCTGTGGGCGAAAAGCCAGCGGTACCCGTGACCGTGACCATCACTCCTGCGCCCGCAAAGGTCGAGGCCCCAAAAGCTGAAGCACCGGTCGTGGCCGCCCCCGTTGCCCCAGAGCCGCCCAAAGTGGCACCGTCCGCGCCTGTCGCGACACCGGCCGTGAAGTAATAAATGTAAGGTTATTGGTCAGCAGTTATCGGTGATTGGAGATTTCCCTGATAACCTATAACAATTAACCAATAACCTGTTTCATCCCAATTTCCTGCACCGCACACCGCCCTCATGCAGCAGTGACCGAGTCTGAGTGCTAAATTCATACTCATTCTCGTAGACCACTTCCAGAATGCCAGCATTGATGATCATTTTGGCGCAGGTCAGACAAGGGCTCAAAGTCGAAAAAATGGTGGCGCCCCGTAATGCAATGCCGTGGTAAGCCGCCTGGGTGATGGCATTCTCCTCGGCGTGACAACAGATACAATCCCCCAAAGCAGTCCCGGAAGGCGCCGTCCCGGCACATCGTTCACAGCCCCCTTCAAAACAGTTCTTTACCCCCCGGGGCGTGCCATTATACCCAGTTGAAATAATGCGCTGATCCTTGACGATGACAGCCGCCACTTGACGCCGGCAACAGTTCCCGCGGGTGGCAACCACCTGGGCGATATTCATGAAATAATGATCCCAATCCGGACGAGAAAAAGAGTCTGTTTTCATGTCCATTAAAATGCCTGCCTCACCCCACTATGGTCAAGCAGATAGAATCCCAAAAATTTAATACAATAAATAATGCAATTATCCGTTTAGAGGTATATAGATCACCAATTCATGAATAATTATTTATCATTGAGAACTCTCTTTCTGCCCCTCCTGATCGTGGGAAATGCGTACTTTACAACTGGCTGTGCAACCGTAAAACACGCGCGCAATATTCAAAAAGGGGAAGGAGCGCTTCCTGGAGAACGTCTGCTGCAACCTGCCGAAGTCGGACTTTCGTCCAATACAACCTTAACCATGGTGCGCGCGCTGGAAATTCCCCTCACCTACCACCCCCAGATCTTTCAAGCCGAGCAAAGCCTTGCCGCCGCAACCGCCCGCGTCTATCAAGCCCGAGCCGCCTATTGGCCTAAAATCAGCACAGGCATAGGGGAAACCCGTTCCACAGCAAACACGACAGGCCAGCCGGGGAGTTCCAGCAGGCACAACTCATTTAATGGATCGGTGGGGCTCGACCTGCTGGTGTATGATTTCGGCAAAACCCCTGCGGTAGTCAGACAGGCCTATGCCAACCTGATCTCGGCTACAGAGAATCTGAGGGCAACACGAAGTGATATCGCCTTCTTGACCCGAAGCGCTTTTCTAAACCTTGGGAAAGCCCTCGAATTAGAACAGGTGGCCATTGAGGCCGTCCGCCAGAATCAAGTCCATCTGGATCAGGTCCAGGCATTCATAGAAGTCGGGCGACGCACCCGATATGATCTGACCAAGTCCGAAGTGGATCTGGGAAATTCGAAATTGACCCGAATCAAAGCCCATAATGAGGTTGTGACCGCCCGCGGTTCGCTGAACCGGAGTCTCGGATTGGCAACCGACCCGGGCTATAAAATCCTGCCGGACTTGTCTGGCATTTTTACAACCTGCCCCGCAGATCAACTCATGGGGCGCGCGCGGCAGTTCCACCCCCGATTAAAGGTTTTGCAGGCCAAGGAACGTGTTACCAGCGCAGCGGTGGATGAGGCCATTGCCGCTCTGTATCCTGACATCGGATTGCAGGCAAAATATGGACTCAGCGGTTCATCGTTCCCGCTGGTATGGAATTGGTCCGCCGCCTTGCAGGGCTCACTCCAGCTCTTTACGGGACGGCAGCAGACGTGGCGGATCAATGAAGTCGTCACCCAACTCCGTTCCGCACGAGCCCAAACGGTTGAATTTGAGCAACTCCTTTACGAAGAGCTCCAGACGGCATTAAGCCAACTCGACAGCTCACGGCAACTCCTCTCGCTTACAGATCTAATTGCCAAGCAAGCTGCGGAGAGCCTGGAACTGATCAGCGAACGCTACCGCCTTGGTGCCGCCTCTTTGGTGGAGGTCACCGACGCTCAGGTGGCCCTGACCAGCGCGCGCGCCGAACAAGTTAAGTCCAAATTTGATTATCAGGCGGCAATTGCACAACTCAAACACGCCTGCGGAGAGGAATAAGCATGAAACGATGGATCCTAGTAATAGTCGTCTTGTCGGCGATAACCGGTGGGGGTTTATGGTATTGGATACACGTAAAGGATAATAACAATAAAGCACATTATCGAACCACCACGTTGGAACGTGGCGACATCATCCAAACCGTCAGAGCCAGCGGGCTGATCGCCCCCATGCGATTGGTGGATGTCGGCACACAGGTTAACGGCCCCATCAATAAGTTATATGTGGACTTTAATTCCGAGGTTAAGGCCGGGGATCTGGTTGCTCAAATTGACCCCACCACCTATGAAGCCAAACTCGCACAAGATCAGGCGAATCTGATGGCGGCCCAGGCCAACGTGGAACAAACGACGGCGAAACTGGTTCAGGCTGAAAAGGAATTGACTCGCACTAAAAAATTAGCGGAACAAAAAATGCTCTCTGAGACCGATCTGGATGCCGCCATTTCCCTCCGCGATTCACTGGCCGCCCAACTCAAGGTGACCATGGCCTCTGTAGACCAGTCAAAAGCCGCACTCCGACTCTCTCAAGCCAACCTGGGATATACCACCATCCGCTCCCCTGTGGATGGCGTGGTCATTACCCGGAATGTCAGCCAGGGCCAAACCGTTGTGGCCAGCTTGAACGCCATGACGCTTTTTAAAATTGCCACCGACTTACATACCATTCAGGTGGAAGCCAGCATTCCGGAGGCTGACATCGGACGTATCCGGGAAGACCAGAGAGTCACCTTTACGGTTGATGCATATGACACGACGTTCACCGGTAAAGTCGCTCAGGTTCGGATGTCTGCAAGTACCATGCAAAACGTGGTCACCTACCCCGTCATGGTCACGGCGGAAAACCCTGACAACAAACTGTTCCCGGGAATGACCGCCATCATTATCTGCGAAGTCGCCCAACGCACCAATACCCTGAAGGTTTCCAACGCCACCCTGCGATTTAAACCGGTAGAAAAAATCACGGATAATACAGAAGTAAAAACGAAACGAAAAGGACCCCGGACGGAAACGAAGCCGAAGGTTTGGATCCTGGAAAGCGCAAATTCGGAACTCAAACCCGTCGTTGTGACACTGGGAATTTCCGACGGTGCTTTCACTGAAATTATGGAACCCTGTAATTTGACCGAAGGACAAGAACTGATCACGGGGATAGATGCCAGCAGTGCCAGCGAAAAAACTGTCAACCCGTTCGCTCCTCAAATGCCGGGGCGGTCCGCTCGCAGCGCCACCCGATAAAGCCATGCTTATTACTTTACGCCAGATTAATAAAGTCTACCACATGGAGTCGGTGGATGTGCCGGCCTTGAAAAATGTCTCCACCGACATTGCGGCAGGTGAATTTGTAGCCATCATGGGGCATTCCGGATCAGGGAAAAGCACGCTCCTGAATCTTCTAGGCTGCTTGGATACACCTGATAGCGGGAGTTATCATCTGGATGGCGAAGAGGTCAGCAAACTCGATAGCGACGCTCTGGCAAAAATCCGTAATCAGAAAATCGGGTTTGTTTTCCAGAACTTTAATCTGCTTCCCCGGACAACGGCTGAAGAAAACGTGGAACTCCCCCTCTACTATGGAGTCCACATGCGGAGCGCGGAGCGCCGTAAACGCGCCCGTGAGCTTCTGACCAGACTCGGACTGGAAGGCCGTATGCAACACCATCCCGGCCAACTTTCCGGCGGTCAGCAACAACGTGTGGCCATTGCACGAGCCCTTGTCAATCAGCCTCCTCTGATTCTGGCCGATGAGCCGACGGGAAATCTCGATAGCCGTTCTGCTGATGACATTATGGCGCTCTTTCAGGAACTTAATAAAGAAGGCATCACCATTGTCATGGTCACCCATGAACCTGATATTGCCCGGTTCGCCAAGCGAGTCATCCAGATGCGGGATGGAGAAATCGTATGAACGGGCTGATGACGATCAAAATCGCCCTGCGGGCGCTGGCCCGAAATAAAGGCCGCTCACTGTTGACGGCACTGGGAATTATTATCGGCATTGCCGCCGTCATTGCTGTAGTCGCCGTCGGCCAGGGGGCCTCCACCAACATGCGCGCCCAAATCAACAGCATGGGCAATAATCTCCTGATGATTTTCCCGGGAAGCCAGAATGCAGGTGGATTTCGGGGGGGCTCCGGAACTCAACAAACCCTGACCGCCGAAGATGGGGAAGTCATTCTGCGTGAGAGTCAATTTGTCGTGGCCATGACTCCACTGATACGGTCAGGCGGCCAATGCATCTACCGTGAAAATGATTGGGCTACAATGATTCAGGGTGTCAATATCCAGTTTCCCGAGGTGCGAAGCTGGGATATCGCTTCCGGTGATTTCTTCACAGAAGCTGATATCAAAAGTGCAGCCAGAGTCTGCGTATTGGGTAAAACCGTTGCAGATCAACTGTTCCAGGGTGAAGACCCACTCGGCAAAACGATTCGTATCAGAAACATGCCCTTCAGAGTGGTCGGAGTAATGGCCTCCAAAGGTTCTGCTGCCTGGGGGCAGGATCAGGATGACACCATTATCGCGCCGTGGGTCACCATTCGGAGGGTCTTGGAAAGATCCAAGTTTAATAATGTCAATCAACTGATTTTTAGCCTCAAATCGATGGACAACCTGCCCCTGGTCAAGGCAGAGGTTTCCGCGATACTCCGCCAACGGCATCGGATCGGCGGAAATGAAGATGACGACTTCACCATCATGGATATGACGGAAGTCACGCAGATGATCACACAGGTATCAAGCCTCATGACCATCTTGTTGACGGTTATCGCCTCCATTTCGCTTCTGGTAGGTGGCATTGGGATTATGAACATCATGCTGGTAGCCGTCAGTGAGCGCACTCGCGAAATCGGCTTGCGTCTGGCACTCGGCGCCCGGCGCCATGACATCATGATGCAATTTCTGGTCGAAGCCGTGGTGTTGTCAGGTGTGGGTGGCATTATTGGCATCGGGCTTGGGGTAACCGCAGCAAGCATTCTGGGGGCGGCAAACCATTGGCCAGTTCTGATTTCCCCGGCCGCCGTCCTCCTCGCCCTCACCTTCTCGGCAGGCGTCGGGATCTTCTTTGGTTTCTATCCCGCCTGGCGGGCCGCCCGATTGAACCCTATTGAGAGTCTGCGACGGGAGTAAGGGAGCAGAGTTGATAAGTTGTCAGGTTGCTGAGTTGTTAAGAAATAGGCACAAAGGCAGCTCCGGAACAACTCGACAACTTAACAACCTAACAACTTCTTCAGCGCGACAAGCAAGCGGTCAATCTCCCCATCCGTACCAACAGTTATTCGGAGATAATCGCCCGTTCGCGGACCTGGGAAATAACGGATCAGGATTCCGGCCGCCTTTAAGGTGTCAAATATCTCCCGGGCATCACGACTCTCGTGTCGCACCCATAGAAAATTGGCATCTGAAGGGCATACGGCAAAACCGAGCTGATTCAGCATGATCGTCAACCGATCTCGAGTCGCAAGAATTCGGTCCACATTAGCACGCATGTGGGCTTGGTCGGAAATGGCTGCGGTGGCAGCTACCTGAGTCATCCGGTCAAGATTATAGGAGTCCTTGATTTTGAATAACGTTGCGATCAAAGGCTTTGACCCCACGACATATCCGCAGCGCACACCAGCCAGGGAATAGGATTTCGAGAGGGTTCGCATGACCAGGACATTCGGAAGTGTCTTCGCCAATTCCATACAATGCTCATGGGCAAAATCCACATAAGCTTCATCCACCAGCACTACGCCGGGAAAGGACTGACAGAATTGCTGCACTCGTGCGGTGGCAAACAACATGCTGGTGGGAGCATTGGGATTAGCCAAAAAGAACAGCGAAGCAGGTTCAGGATCCTGTTCCGCCCATTCGAAAGATTCCGACAATTCACAGGGTACCCCCCGGACATTCCGGATGGCCGCTAAAACCGGGTAAAGAGAGTAAGAGGGGTGGAAATACCCGATAGTACCGTCATCCTCAACAAACGCGCGGGTGCAAAGCGCAAGGATTTCATCGGATCCATTCCCGGCGAAGACATGGTCAAGCGCGACACCATGCAAGTCGGCGATAGCCTGGCGCAACACCGAACTTACAGGATCCGGATAAAGCCTTAACGATTCCGGAGCAATGGCAGCCAATACCTCCGCCACTTGAGGCGAGGGCGGATACGGATTTTCATTAGTGTTAAGCTTGGTAAGCCCCTGCCGTTTCGGCTGCTCACCCGGGGTATATGCGTCCAATGCCTGAACAGATTTCCGGATTAATTTATTCATCGTTAAACCTCAAATCTTACCCGAGCGGCCCGGGCATGGGCCTCCAGACCTTCAACACGTCCAAAAGCCTCAATCACGGGAAGTGTTTCCTGCAAATCGGCACGGGTAAATGCCATAAAACTTGTTCGCCGCCGGAAGTCATCCACCGTCAGACCAGAGAACATGGTCGCGGTCCCCCCCGTAGGCAGAACGTGACTGGGCCCGGCCACGAAATCACCAACGGATTCAGGCGTCCACATGCCAAAGAACACCGCGCCGGCAGTCCTGACTTTTCGCAACCAACTCCGTGGCTCACGAACCATGATTTCAAAGTGTTCAGGTGCAAACTGATTGCATAGATCCATTCCTTCATCCAACGTGTTGACAATGACAAGCAATGTGCCTTTATCGAGCACTTTATGAATGGCATTTTTCCGGGGTAATGTTTCCGCCTGCGAGAGTAGTTGCTCCGACACCTTCGTGGCGAGCACACTTGAAGTGGTCACCAAAATGGCCTTTTCCAGGCCCGTTCCATGTTCAGCCTGGGAAAGGAGGTCTGCCGCCACACATTCAGGATGTGCCGTGTCATCAGCCAGAATAGCGATCTCGCTCGGGCCAGCCACAAGGTCCAGTGCGACCTCCCCGTAAACCAATTTTTTAGCAGCCGTCACATAAGCTCCGCCCGGCCCCACAATTTTCTGTACACGTGTAACAGTCTTGGTGCCATACGCCATCAACCCGATGGCCTGGATGCCCCCCACGCGATAGATTTCCGTAGCCCCGGCCATTTCAAGTGCGAAAAGAATATAGGGATTCACCTTGCCATTGGCATCAGATGGCGTACATACCACAATTTCCTGTACACCCGCTACCCGGGCCAGGGTAACGGTCATAAATACAGTTGAAACCAAGGGGGCCTGGCCGCCGGGGATATACACCCCTACCCGATCCAACGGAACAAATTGCTCGCCGAGTTCACCACCCTTGGGGCTGAAAATCTTCCAGTCTTTTTTCATCCCGGCACGTGAAAAAGTGGTCACGCGTTTATACGTTTCGCGGGCCGCACTTCGGAATTGGGCATCAACGGTTTCGCGAGCCTCCGCCAGTTCGGCCATGGTTACCCGCATTCGTGCGGCATTCAATGACACGCCGTCAAATTCCTTGATCGCTTTAAGCACAGCAGAATCCCCGTTCAATCGGATATCCTCAAGGGTGGCACGGGCAGCGGTTTCAGCACCGGGATCAAACGCCGGACGTTTTAAAAAAGAGGTCACGATGGCTGACGGTTTATCCGCCGCCCATTTCGCGATTTTGATTTCCATACCTTACTCCTTCTGAACTGGACTATTCTTCCAATAAAAAAACTTTACCTGCCCCCATGTGTTGGAGGTGCCAGGCTGCCCCCGGCCAGTACGCAATCCCCTTACAATCATCGAATCAACCCCGGAGATACCAGCTGGCTGTTCCAGCAGTACATGTTGCACCAGTCCCTGTTTATCAAGTTCAACAGCTGCCGTCACCATGATCGAAGCTTTATCATCCCCATTCGAAAACGCCATCTGCAAATCAGGGAACTCATACAGACGATAGCGTAACGGCTCCTGAATCTCAAACCGGAATACATTGGCGGCCCGGGACCCCGCATCCGGGGTAATCGATTTTTGCGATACCTCCGGATCAAACTCCACCGGCTGCAGGAAAGAAATCCGGGGCGAGGCTGATATCACCCCGTTTCCGGGTTCCAGAGTCATATAGACTGGCCCCGATATCTTGGGTTTCAACACTGAAACAAGGCTTTTATTGGGCAATTCTTTTAATGCCGCCTTTTTACTGAAGCCATCAGGAGTGGGCAGCGGCATTAATACTGGAGACCATGTCGAACCATCCAACCCCTGAGCGGCCCGGATGTACCTGAATATCGGAGGTGAATGCCGCTCCGTTTTTGCCACCGTCCGGTATGACGAGGGAAAAACCAGCCAGGGCACCAGCCACAGAGTAACGCCTGCAGCAAACACCAGCGTAACATTGCGCCAGGATAATGGGATGACGTATTGATTGCTCACGCCCGTTACCTCTGGGATGGCCTTGTCGCCAGGTTAACTTCACGAAACCCGGCCTCCGCCGCCATCTCAAAAAGTTTCACAACGGTGTCATGCCGTACCATCCGATCGGCCTCAATGACCATCGGTAGATTTGGTTTCTGTGTCCAGGCCGTGGCGAGGGCTCCGCGCAATGCATCCATCTCCGCCGGTTCACGCCCCAAATATCGCTGATCGTCAAAAAAGAAAATTTCGTCCCGTTCCGTCCGCCCCGCCATAGGCAGGGAAAGCACCGCCACATTATGTCCATAATGACGCCCATCCGAAAAGGGTGCCACCGGAAGTTGCAAAACCATGCCCGGTTGCAGAACATTCGGAGCTAGCAGATAGAGATATAATGCAATTAACAACGTGACACTCATCCAGGGTGCCGTTGCGACCAACCCCTTATTTAAACGGTTTTGAGGGTGGTAATGCCGGAATCCATGTACCGTCCAGCCAATCGCCTTGGGTTCCTCTCGTTTGATCATTCGTCCTTCTCCATTCCAGGATCATCATGAACGATAGGCATGCCAGACAGGAAGGCAATCATATCCGCGGCAGCGCGTTCCATATCGATAACAATTTTCTCCACCTTACCCGTGAGAAAATTAAAGGCCACATAACAGGGGGCCGCCACGGCGAGACCCACTGCGGTGGTGACCAAGGCCTGCATCAAGCCTCCCATCACGTCACCAGGCTGAACCAGGGGGGCCGCCGCCTGCATGATCTGGAGGGATTTAATCATTCCGACCACCGTCCCAAGCAGTCCGAAAATCGGAGCGACCTGGGCGATCGTTACAAAATTCGTCAACCGCCGTTCCATACGGGAAATTTCCGTGCGCCCGGCATTTTCCATCGCCGTCCGGATGGCATCCTTTTCGGCCCGCCGATTGAGAATGGCCGCCCGCACAATGACCGCTAC
Organism: bacterium; assembly: GCA_037143175.1. Classification (NCBI taxonomy): domain Bacteria; species bacterium. The sequence goes on along the minus strand of JBAWZF010000006.1, from coordinate 68,989 downwards.
CGGTCCCGGGGTATCATCACAAATGGCGAGGGCTTCATCAACGTTCCCCCGTCCCAGATTGTTACAAATCCCGGCAATGAAATCCTCGGATTTGATACGGGCCCGATGTAACATCAAAAGACGCTCCATGAAAAGCATGAAAGCAAAAACACCGGCACCTGAAATGATCCAGGCAATCAATCCACCTTCATTCAAAAGATCGAACATAATTCACTCCTTACCAAACCCAGTGTTCTGAACGGATCTGTTCAATTCGCTTACGGGCATCAGCACTGGCCGGTATCTGAGCCCCCTCAACCCGCTCCAGCACCTTCATGGCTCGTTTCCAATTTTTTTCCAATTCCAGAATATCTGCAGCAGAAAAAGCCGCCTTGGTAAACCAGACAGCGGCCGCGCTGTCCTTCTGCTTGTCCGCCAGATATCGGCAAACCACCCGTGTATAGTATTGCTCAAAGGCTTCGCTCAATTTTCCCATCTTATCGTAACACCGGCCGATTTTGTATTCCGCCTGAAGCTCGAGATCAAACGGTGTTCCCGGGGAACGACTGACCGCCCGATACGAAGTGATAGCCTCGGCATAGCGTTTTGGATCCGTTGCCCCCAGCGTGAAATGACAGTCACCACGACGTCCCCAGGCGGCGCTGACCAACGGCGAGTTTGGGAACTTTTCAATCAGTTCATCAAACACCAGAATCGCCCGTGAAAATTCCCCCAGCTCACTCAAGGCATCCGCCTGCAAAAACCGCGCCTCTGCCATGTGCAAACTAGTCGGATAGGTCCGTGTCATCCGGGATAACGACTCCACTGCCCGCAAGTACTCTTTCTGCATCATGGCTGACCGACCGGCCCAAATCAGTGACTGATCTGCCAGGGCATCCTGCGGCGATTTGTCGGCCAACTTGATAAACCGGGCTTCGGCATCGGCATAACGCCCATGATTGAACGCATACTCGCCGATCCAGAAGATGACACCCGGCGTCCATTCACTGTCCGGATAACGTTCGACAAAGGCCTTACAGACCTTGAGCGACTCCTCTTCCTGCCCGCGCATATAGAGTGCCCAGCCCCGCATGAAGTAAGCCTGGGGTGCGACCCGACTGCCGGGAAACTCCTTGACGACCCTTGAAAAATCGCTGAGGGCAACATCAATATCCCCCATCTGATAGGCCGCCAAACCATGCCGATGAAGCGCCTCTGCAAAGAGCGCCCCTGCCGGATAAACGGACATCACTTCAAGATAGGCGGCCAAGGCCTCCCGCACAAACGCCGGCCCCTGTTCCTCTTTCATCTCGGCAATTCTCATTAACGCCCGCTCGGCCAGTGGACTGGAGGGCATTTTGCGCACCAATTCACGGAAACGCCCCTCCGCCTCCCGCCGCAGGAGTTGCCGGGCAAGACATTCACCCAACTGATAGAGAACTTGCGGGTTCAATGCCGAGGCAGGGTATCGGGTTAAAACATTTTCGTAAGCGGCCTCCGCCAATGTATATTGGGCATTGGCAAACAACGCATCCGCCGCCTTGATCAGGAGGGGCTCACACAGGGCCGGATCCGTCACCAAGCCTGCCGCTTTCTCAAACATCGTAGCGGCCTCGGCATAACGTTGCAGTTCCCACAAGGCGAGCCCGCGCCCCTTAAAGGCCACCAAACGCCCGTCGGGAATCTTAAAAGTTTCCAGATAGTATTGGAATTCCTGGGCCGCTTTTTCGAATTGTTTCAAATCATAATAGCCTGCCGCCAATTCCAACTGCAGTTCGCCGGAAACCGGATCATCCGTGAGTTGAGCGATCACGGGACGCAACAACTCCGCCCCCTCGGCAATTTTCTTTTGTCGAAGTAACCACTTGCCCCACAAGGCTCGGCCTCTATTTTTAAGACCCGTGGTGGGCGCCAAATCAACGGCTTTTGACGCCGAGGTTACCGCTGCCGCATAATTAGTTTGGGCGGCATTCACCTCGCTGATAGTCAACAATGCCAACGCCCGCCGATCCAGTCGCACCATCGGATCGCCCGCCATCAGCGTCAGGATATTCCAGGCCGACTCCCATTTCCCATCCACCACCAGGGCTTTCGCCAGCAACAACTTGCCATCCTGAACAGACGCCAATTCTGCCTGTCGTGTAACCAATCTTTCCAAAATGCCCCGTGCCGCCGTGACGTTCCCAGAATCGAGCAAGGCTTGTCCCCAGTCCAACAAATTGTCAGACCCCTCGTCGGTGACTCCAAACTGGCGATCAAAGCGTTCGAATACCGCCAACGCTTCGGCCTGGCGGCCTTCCTTAAGATTCGCCCAGGCCTCGAGACGGGATGCTCTCGAAATCAAGGGACTGCCGGGGAATCGCCCTTCAAAATTGCGAAGTTCATCGAGTGCCAAACGGATATTGCCGGATTCATACTGCGCCACAGCATGCCAATAAACCATGGCCCCCGCCTGTGTAGCAGGTAAAGTCAGGCCAGCCGCTTCGATTTGTGCGGCCATCTCCTTGAACCGCCGTTGGCCATATAGAGCCCGAGCCAAAACGATCGTCGCCTCCCCCCGCAGTGAAGGCGGCAGCGCCTCATCTTTCAAAACGGCTTCAGCCTGCTTTTGAGCCAACTCGCAGAAGCCGTCTTCCAACGCGGTCTGGGCTGCACCCAGGGTATCAAAAGGAGAATTGGAGTGGGTCTGCACGGGGGCCGCCCCCCCCTCGGCCAACACCCCTCTCGCGACCAATACAAAAGCCACCACCAACAGCGAAAGCGAATTAATTAAATTCTGTTTCATGATCATTTCAAGTGGAGTCGTAATGCCTGCCCCGTGTGCGATGCATCACACCGGGAAACTTCCTCGGGGGTGCCCTCTGCAACAATCTGGCCCCCGCCATCGCCCCCTTCAGGACCGAGGTCAATAATGTAATCGCTCCGTTTTATCACGTCGAGATTATGTTCAATCACCAATACGGTATTGCCTGAGGCTCGCAACCGCTCCAACACATGCATCAACCGCTGAATATCAGCGAAATGCAGACCGGTCGTCGGCTCATCCAATAAATAAAGCGTCTTGCCAGTCGCTTTCCGGCTCAACTCGGAGGCGAGCTTCATGCGTTGCGCCTCACCTCCGGAAAGGGTGGTTGCCGACTGCCCAAGCTGGATATACCCCAGACCAACTTCGGACAACGTACGGACCTTACGTTCAATGGCAGGAATGTGTTTGAAAAAGTCCAGGGCTTCATCAATGGTCAAGGCCAGAACATCAGAGATGCTTTTGCCGTTATAATGGACCTCAAGCGTCTCTTTGTTATAACGCAAACCGTGACACTGCTCGCAGGGGACATACACATCCGGCAGAAAATGCATCTCCAGGCGGATAATCCCATCGCCTTTACAGGTTTCGCATCGCCCCCCCTTGACATTAAAACTGAATCGGCCAGGCCCGTATCCCCGCACCTTCGACATGGGCAAAGAAGCAAAGATGTCCCGAATCGGGCCAAAGGCACCCGTATAAGTCGAGGGATTGCTCCGCGGAGTCCGCCCGATCGGGGACTGATCAATCACGATCACCTTGTCCAGTTTATCCGCCCCGAGCAGGCGGCGGTGCGCCCCGGGAATCTCTTTTGAGCCATAAAATTTACGAAATAAGGCGCGACGCAGAATATCATCGACCAGCGTGCTTTTGCCGCTTCCCGAAACCCCTGTAATGCACACCAGTAAACCCAGCGGGATCCGCACCGACAGATTCTTGAGATTGTTTTCCGTGCACCCCATCAGCTGGAGCCAGTGCTCCCCCGGCTCTACACGTTTCTCGGGCACGGGAATCGTCAACTCACCATTCATGTATTGGGCAGTAAGCGATTTGGGGTTGGCCAGTAATTCCGGCACCGTTCCCTGATGTATCACCTGTCCGCCGTGACGCCCGGCCCCGGGGCCCAGATCAATGACATAATCGGCAGCTCGAATCGTTTCTTCATCGTGTTCCACCACGACCACTGTATTGCCCAGATCCCGCAGTTGCTTCAAGGTGTTGATCAACCGCTCATTATCACGGTAATGTAACCCGATACTGGGCTCATCCAGTACATACAATACCCCCACTAAACGTGAGCCGATTTGCGTTGCCAGACGAATGCGCTGCGCCTCACCGCCCGAGAGCGAACCACTTTCACGATCCAACGTGAGATAATCCAGCCCGACATCCGCCAGAAACTGGAGCCGTTCCTGAATTTCCTTGATCACATCTCCCGCAATCTTCTTCTCCTGCTCCGACAAAACCAGCGTCTTGAAAAATTCCAAAGCATTCCTGACAGAAAGCCGGGTCAGATCCACAATGGATTTTGCAACGACCGTGCAGGCCAGCACTTCCGGACGCAAGCGCGCCCCGCCACAGGTTGGGCAGACCATCTTGCTCATGTAGTCGCGCAGCCGCTGCCGGACAAAATCGCTATCCGTTTCCTTATAGCGCCGGGCCAGATTTGGAAGAACTCCTTCAAATGGTTTCTCGTAGTGGCGTCGCGCCCCACCACGCCAATAGCCAAACGTCATGTCCTTGTCACCTGAACCCTGCATCAACAGATTTCGAATATCTTCAGGAAGATCCTTGTAGGGAGTATCCAAACTGAACCCGCACTCCTTGGCTACCGTACGAAGTTGGGCCTTATAGTAGATCAGCAAGCGGCGGCCACCCCGTCGCCAGGCCGTAATCGCCCCCCCATCAATAGAGAGTTCCTGATTGGGCACGGCCAGTTGTTCATCAAAAATCATCTGGGTTCCCAGGCCGGAACAATCCGGACAGGCCCCATACGGATTATTGAATGAAAAATGCCGGGCGGTGAGCTTCTCGAAACTGACGCCACAATCGGCACAGGCGTGCTTTTCGGAATACAGGCGTTCCGCCCAGACTGTGGCTTCGTTTCCTGCCTGCGTGAGGGCAATCAAAACCCCGTTTCCTTCCTTCAATGCCAGCTCGACCGAATCCGTCAGACGGGACCGGATCTTATTTCCCATCACCAGGCGGTCGATCACCACATCTACATTGTGGGCTTTTTTCTTATCCAGCTTGGGGATCTTGTCGATTTCGACCATTTCACCATCCACTCGGACACGCACGAATCCCTGCTTCTGGATTTTCTCAAAGACGGCCTCATGCAGGCCTTTCTTACTTCGCAAGAGCGGAGCCAGCAACGCCACCTTGGACTTCTCCGGAAGAGTCAACAACTGATCCACAATCACTTCCGCAGATTGCCCTGAAATCGGCTTGCCGCAGTGCGGGCAATGCGGATGGCCTACGTTGGCATAAAGCAAACGGAGATAATCGTGAATTTCAGTCGTGGTCGCCACAATCGAGCGGGGATTGGAGCCAGCCGTCCTTTGTTCGATGGAGATAGCCGGTGACAACCCTTCCACATAATCGACATCCGGTTTTTGCATCTGGTCCAGAAACTGGCGGACATAGGCTGAAAGGCTTTCGACATACCGGCGCTGCCCCTCGGCGAACAGGGTGTCGAAGGCTAAAGAGGACTTTCCCGAGCCGCTCAGCCCGGTAATGACCGTAAAACTGTCACGGGGGATGCGGACCGTGATGTTCTGCAAATTGTGCTCACGGGCACCTGCAATAATAATGTGATCACGACTCATAAGGGCATCTAGCGTACGAATTCCTGCAGCACGCGTCGAGTTCGGATTTCCCGGAGTTCGGAACTGGCGACCAGAGCCACGTTCAACGCGGCTCAGGCAAGCTTCGCCCTCCAAAAAGAAAGATCGAGAAGCTAAAGATTATTCTGCTGGAGGGCGAACCTTGCGTGAGCCGCGTGGGCAGGCTTGCGGCCGAATGAGAGACAGAGTATTCTGATGGCATTGGAGAAATATGAAGGAAGCCGCCCATAAAGCCCGCAGTGCCTTGTGCGGCGGAGGGGTATGCTGTTTATAGGATCACTGGCCATAACACGCGGCAAGTCGTTGACTGATGACGCGATGCCCTCTTAACGTCGAGTGGAGAAAACGCAGACATGCCGGAAGAATTGAATCAGATTGCCGAGTTTGCCCGGAAGTATATCAGCACCACAAAAAGGCATATTTTCTTAACCGGGAAGGCTGGCACTGGCAAAACCACGTTTCTGCGTAACATTGCCCGATTTACACACAAGAACACGGTGATAGCGGCCCCAACAGGCATTGCGGCCATCAATGCCGGCGGGGTGACATTGCATTCGCTGCTTCAGCTCCCCTTTGGCGCCTTCCTGCCCGAAGACAACCCGCAGCTCGAAGGCGACATCACCACGCAACTGAATACGCCGAAAAGTATGATGACCAACCTGCAGATGAACGGCCGGAAACGCGAAATGATCCGGGCCATCGAACTTCTGATCATCGACGAGGTCAGTATGCTGCGGGCCGACCTGCTCGACGCCATCGACACCGTACTTCGCAAAATCCGCCGCAAAGACAGCCCCTTCGGCGGCGTGCAGATGCTCTTCATCGGCGACCTGCTCCAGTTACCACCCGTCGTAAAAGATGACGAATGGCCTTACCTTAAGAAATATTATGCCAGCCAGTATTTCTTTGCTGCCCGTGTCATCAGTAAAGTCCAGCTGGTTTATCTTGAACTGAATAAAATCTACCGGCAGAGCGACCCCACCTTCATCAGCCTGCTCAACAAGCTGCGCGATAACCGGATTAGCAAGGAAGATATCGCCCTCCTGAACCGTTACTACAACCCCGATTTCCGGCCACAGTCAGGTAAGCCGTACATCAACTTGACCACGCACAATTACAAAGCCGACCGCATCAACAGTTCAGAATTGGCTGAACTGGAGGGCAAAACCTACGAATACCGGGCGGAAGTGGACGGCGAGTTCCAGCCCAACAACTACCCTGTTGAAGAAATCCTCAAGCTGAAGAAACATGCCCAAGTCATGTTTATCAAAAACGATCCGAGCGGTCAGGGAGGTTTCTTCAACGGCAAATTAGGCACCGTTTCAGAATTGGACCTGAACAACATTACCGTCAGATTTTCTGACGGCAGTCCCGACGTGACTGTCGAGCCGTATGTGTGGGAGAACAAACGCTTCAAGCTCAATGCAGAAAATATCATTGAAGAAGATATTATCGGTACTTTTAAGCACTACCCCATCAAGTTGGCCTGGGCTATCACCATCCACAAAAGCCAGGGCTTAACCTTTGAGCGCGCCATTCTGGATGTCTCCGGGGCATTTGCGCCCGGACAGGTTTACGTGGCACTTTCACGGCTGACAGGCTTGGGAGGCTTGGTTCTTTCTGCACCTTTTGGCGCGCAATCCTTCAACACGGATACAGCGGTTACCGACTTTGTCCAGGACAAGCAGCTCGAAACAAGCGCCATCATGAGCGATCTCCGCATGGCGGCCTCGGAATACCTCGGCAGTTATGTCACGGAGGCCTTCGACCTCAGCAATTTTGAGTGGCAGCTCAGCAACCATGCGATGACCTACGACAAAGACGAATCGATTTCGGCCAAACAGAAATTTGCCCCCTGGGCAAACGATCTGGCACAACAGGGATCCGAAACGAAAGCCGTAGCGGACAAATTTGTGGCCCAACTGAGAAAAATCACCGCACAGCGGCCCATCGATTTCAAATTTCTTACCGACCGGCTCAAAGCGGCCCTTCACTATTTCGATCCGCTTTTTGCGCAGTATCGCCGTAAATTTGAAGTGCAGCTAGGGACCGTGGCGGCCGTAAAAGGCACCAAGGCTTACCAGACCGAACTGAAGGAACTGGCCTCCGTATGCGCCGCCGCGCAACAGGGCATGTACAAATCGCTCGCCATGGTGGAAGCGGTCATCGCCGACAAGGAATTTACCCGCGAGAGCATCAAAGAACTTAGTCTGCCCCCCCAGCTGAAACCGGTGATGCCCATGGCGATCAAGAAGCCAAAACCGCCAAAAAACCCGAAATTACACAGTTCCCTGCTATTCCTTACAGGAGAGAGCATTGATCAGATCGCCCTCAAGCAGGACATAAAGGTTTCGACCGTACAAGACCATCTTACCTGGGGTATTCGACAAGGCCTCGTACCAATCCATAAATTGATGCCACAGGCTGATGTGAATGAAATTATTGCCTGCTCCGAGAAACTGGGCACGGAGTTGCTGTTGCCCATCAAGGAGGCGTTCGGTGAAAAATACGACTACCGCGCCCTGCGCATGGTCATGGCTCACAAACACTCTCTCAAGCAGTAGATCGCGGAGACGTGTACGCGCGAAAAGGAGATTCATCGCATCTCCCGCTCCAGTTGTTGCAGCACACGCCGAACGACTTCAACCGCCCAAGCCCGGTCAAAAATCAAATATTATGGTTTGACAAACTCGTCCTTGGGCTTGCTTTTACATTTCTATTTTGACAGCATTCCTTAGGAAATTGTTGTTTCAAAGGGGGTTACAACGGGCAAGTGTCCGTGCCGTCCGAAAAGAGACTTCTTATCCATATAATTCCATGCACGAATGGATCGTGTGCAAAACCGTTCGTTCCGTGCGTCTTCGGAGAAAATCGCCATGCATTTTGTCACAAAAAAGATTGCGGCCCTGTTTTGCCTTGTCAGCCTCGGCGCCGTAATGTCACTCACGGCCGCCATGGACAAGACGGCCACCAAAGCGGTGGATGACTACAATTTTGCCGTCTGGCTGTATAACAGCGGCAAGTATGACATGGCTGCGGATTCCTATAATGCGTTCCTGAAGAATTATCCTGACCATGCACACAAGGCTGATGCGCAGTTTGGCCTGGCCCAGGCGCTGTTCCATACCGACAAGTTTGAACAGGCCGCCAAAGCGTATGAGCAGGTCCGCACCGACAGTCCCAACTTTCCGCAATCCGCCGAAATGCTGTTCCAACTCGGCCAGACCTATGTGGCGCTTGGCAGATTCAACGATGCGGTTGCACTGTTCGCGCAGATCCGCGAAAAATATGCAACTCACTACCTTGCTGATTGGGCCATGGCCCGCCAGGCCGCCTGCCTAATCAGCATGGAGAAGAACAAGGAAGCTGAAGACCTGCTAAAACTGTACGTCGACAAGTATGAGGGAGACAGCACACCGGAAACGAAGGCCATGCTGCAAAAGCTTGATGCCGCCGGGATCAAGGCTGGTGAGGCCTTTCTGAACCTCATCGAACGCAGCCTCTTCAATTATGCCTTTGCGCAGTTCAATCAGAATCGTTTCAGCGAGGCGCAGAAATCGTTCGAGCGGTTCCTCGCGAAGTATCCCAAAAGCGAACTGCATGAGGAGGCGCGTTTCCGCCTGGCCCAGTCACTCTACAGGCAGGATGCCTATGCTAAGGCCGCAGCGGCCTATGAATCGGTCACGGAGGGAAGTGGAAAATTTTCCGAGGCCGCCGGGTATGAACGCGGACTGGCCCTCTACAAGGCTGGCAAACTGAAAGAGGCTGCCGTCGCATTTGAACAGCTGGCCAGCCGTTTTCCACAGAGCCCACAGGCGGCCAAGGCGCGGCTGTACTCCGGCACCGCCCTCTTTGAGGCCGGCGACTACAAGAATGCCATTGAGCGGCTTGACCCCGTGCGGAAAAACAAAAAGGAATTGGCTGACGAGGCTTCGTACTGGGTCGCGATGAGCCTGCTGAAATCTGACAGGGCTGAAGAGGCCGAAAAGGTACTGAGCGATTCCCTGCATGATTTTCCGCAGTCATCCATGGCAGGCGACATGCACCTCGGCCTGGCGGATGCCCGGCTGGCAAGGAATAAATTTGAGGAGGCGGCCGGGGCCTTCAAGGAGTATGCCGCGGCCTTTGAGAAAAACGACCAGGCGCCGCGCGCCCTGTATTCAGCCTGTGCCGCACTGCATCGCGCCGATAAGTATGCCGATTCCGACGCCCTGTGCGACTCCTTCCGCGATAAGTTCGGCAAGAACGATCTGCTTCCTCCAGTGCTGTTTCTGAGCGGTGAAAACCGGTTCCTGCTCAAGCAATACGCCCGCGCTGCTGAACGTTACCAGGAGTTCCTGCAGAAAGGGGACAAGGCATTGGATCGCGTGGCCCGCGCCCACTACCGGCTGGCCTGGGTGCACCACTACGAAAAGCGTAACAAGGAGGCACTCGATGAACTCAAGATCATCGACGCGAAGGCGGCCGGCGCTTCGATTGCCTCCGAGATGCTTTATCTTGAGGGTCTCTGCCTGTTCGAAATGGCAAAATACGATCTGGTGGGCAAGGCCCTGACCGCCTACCTCGATACCCCGGAGCATAGCCGGTTCGGTGATGATGCCCTCCTGAAACTGGCAGTGGCCGACATGAAGCAGGACAAAAAGGCTGGCGCCGCCAAACACCTGGAACGTTTCCTCAAAGACTATCCCGCCAGTGAATTGCTCCCCCAGGTTCAATATCAACTTGCGGAGTGCTACTACGACCAGAAAGCCTATGAGAAGGCGGTGGATAAATATACACTGGTGGCCAGTCGCGAAAAAGCGGATGAGCTCACCCCCTACGCGCTGTTCGGCATCGGCCTGTGTTACTACGACCGGGAACAATGGAATGAGGCGGTGCAGGCATTCGACAAAATGGCCGCGAAATACCCCGCTGCGGACCTGACCGCGCAGGCGTTATATCGCAAGGCCAGAAGCCTCATCAAAATGAAAAAATGGTCTGAGGGGGAACAGGCCGCCACCGCAGTCCTCACCGCCTTCCCGAAACACGATCTCGCGCGCACAGCCCTGTTAGCGGTTGGCACCTGCCAGCAGGAACAGCAGAAATGGGCGGAAGCAGCGGCAACATACAAGACGCTGGATGAAAACTACCCTGCGGCAGATGACAGGGTCCGCATCCTGTATGAGCAGGCCTGGTCCTGGCGGCAGGCAGGAAAGGATAATGACGCCCTCCGTGTGTTCCGGCAGCTCGCCGATATATTCCCGAAGGATGCGCTAGCCGCAGACGCCTATTTCTACCTGGCCGAGGCCACATACAAAATAAAGCCGGAGGAAGCCGCCGGCGAAAAACCTGAAGCCCGCACCAGGCGACTCGACGGGGCTCTAGACCTTTACGGCAAGGTGCTGGACACCTCCAAGGACAAACGCCTCGCGGACAAGGCCCGTTTCCGCATGGGCTGGTGCTATTGGCTGATGGACCGCTATGCGAAGGCGGCCGTGGAATTCGACTGCATGGTGAAGGATTTCCCTGATAACGAACTGTTCCCTGATGCCCTTCTGCAGGCGGCGCAGGCCCATGCCAGGAACGGACAGACCGCGCTGGCTATTGAGCGCTTCCGCCAGTTCATTGTCGACAAGCGGTCGGCGACACATGAATTCTTGCCCGATGCCTGCCTGGGGCTGGCCAATTGCCTCATCATCACTGACAAGTATGCGGAGGCGATCAATCCGCTCGAAACCCTGATCAGGAAAAGTCCCGATGATCGCATCCTCGTCCAGGCCCATTTCCTGCTGGGGAAAGCCCGGTTCAACCTCGGTAAATACCCGGACGCCGAGGAGAGCTTCCTGGAAGTGACTAAGCGCACCAAGACTGAAACCGGTGCGGAAGCACAGTTCTGTATCGGTCAGATATCGCAGGCCAAGAGCGATTATAAAGCTGCCATCATGGCTTACCTGCGGGTCATTGCCCTCTACCGTGAACATCGCGAATGGGTGGCGGGGGCCATGTTTGAGAGCGCCAAATGTTATGAGGCGCTGGGCGATAAGGCGCAAGCATTGAACTCATACAACGATATTATCAAAAACTTCAGCGACACGAAATGGGCCAAACCCGCAACGGAACGGCGTAGCGCAAAATGACCCATTGACGTGTCCGAATCTCGATAACTACAAGAGGAGTGTTTCATGACCAAGTACAGGTTTGTTTGTGTGATGGGTATCATTATGTTGTGTGCGGGCGTGACCATGGCGCAGGCCGATAAACAGCCAGCGCCACGAGCAGCGACCGGCATGGGGCAACAAACCGGAACGGTAGTGACGAGCAAGGAAACAACAGGCACCGCCCCTGACATGCGTGACCTGACCATGATTCAGCTCCTGCAAAAAGGCGGACCTGTCATGTACCCGCTCTATCTCTGCAGCATTCTTGCGCTGGGATTCGCTTTTGAACGCCTCTTCACCCTTCGCAACCGGGTGGTGTCGCCACCACAAACCGTGCTGCAACTGCGCACAGCCTTGGACCAACCCGGGGACACCTTCAATGCCCAGGCCTTGCAGGCACAACTGGAAGGTGCGACAAGTCCCCTCGCACGCATCGTGGCGGCTGGCATACGCCGTGCAAACCGCCCCATCATGGAAGTGGAAAAGGCCATGGAGGACACGGCCGCCAAAGAGGTCTCCAAGCTCCAGCGGAATAACCGTGTGCTGTCCGCCGTGGCGAGTGTGGCTCCGCTGCTCGGGTTGCTGGGGACGGCCACAGGTATTATCCGCACGTTCATGACCGTGGCCGCATCGGAAGACGCGCTGGGCCGGACGGAACTCCTTGCCGGGGGCATTTATGAGGCCCTTGTGGCAACGGCAGTGGGGTTGACGATCGCCATCGCGGCCCTGGTCATGTATTTCTTCTTCCAGGAACGGGTAGAGCGGCTGGTGAGCGAAATTGACTATACCGCGACGGAACTGGCTGAAAAACTGGCTTCCAAAAGCTGAGACTGGGCCCCACGATGCGAATAAAAATTCCCGAACATGATTTTTTCGGCATCAACGTGATCCCCATGATCGACACGATGATGTTCCTCCTGGTTTTTTTCCTGATGGCCACGAAGTTCGCTGATATTGAGCGGGATGTCCGCGTGAAACCGCCGGACAGCCGCAATGCCAGGCCCATGATGGCCATGCCACGGGAAATGGTGGTCAATGTTGGCCAGGATGGACAATTCGTCATTGGCGGACAAGTACGACAGACTGAGGAGGTTGACCGGCTTATCGGCATGGCAAAATCAGAGAATCCCGATCAGGCCGTGGTCATCCGTGGCGACAAACGCGCAGTACTCCAGTTCGCCGTGAATATTCTGGACCTGTGCGAAAAACACAGCGTGAAACATACCTATCTCACGACCAACCAAGGCGACAAATAAGGTGAAGCTATTTCGCGAACGGAAAATGATCATTGAAGGGTAACGTACGAGGATCAGCGTTGCAGCCCTGGATGTGGGTGCTGATTGCCGCAGGCCTTGTCGCCGCTGTCGCGACCAGTTTTCTGGCGCCTGTCAGCTGGGCGCAATACTGGCATTATGTCCTGGCGCGATTCGGCTTCCCCCTGTTGGCGGCCATCCTGACAGCTGTCGGTCTTCTGGTGATTTCACTGCTGGCCGCCGGGCGTCGTCAGACCTCTGGCTTTGTCGCGCTCGGCATGTTCATCAGCATCGTGGCACACATGTTGACGGCCTCGTTGTTCGGTCTGTTTGTCTTGAGCACCCCGGTGCCCGAAGTTGACATGACCGCAGGCAGGTTGGAGTTGTCATCGAGTGTCCCCCCGATGACGGAAAGCCAGTTAAGCCAGGATATGCGGGCACAGTTTACCGCAACCACAAAGCCCGATCTCCGGGAACTATCCGTCAAAAAGGAATCACTGGTGGATCCCATTGAAGCCAGGGCGGCGCAGCTAATGCTGGAACTGAAGCACGGGCCGCCACCGGAGCCCATGCAGGAAAAAATGAAGCCCGTTGAGGCTTCACGGGCCAAAGCGCAGCTTCAGGAAGCGCTCACCAGGACTGAAGAGACGATTCCCGATATCAACAAGACTAAACTGGTCGCCCTCGCCCAGATCAAGAATGCCGGCGAAACCGCTCCAGTGAAACCATCGCCCCGGGAACTGCCTGGGCAGATGCCCCAAAAACTGCAGATCGATACCCTGGCCGCTCCAATTAATGACCACCGGAATGTGACTAGGAATGAAATGCAGCGGACACTCACGCGGGATACCGTAAAAATTGAACCCATACAGCACGGCGGGCGAAAAACGGACGATATACTGCGGACCAGCGGTAGCGCCGGTAAAATCGAAGCATTGAACTTGAAGGCGAAACAAATCCAGGATGCAGAGGCACCCGGCCGGATGGAAATAAAGCGTACAGGTGAGCCATCACACGCCATGGATGTCGCTCACCAGGGAACATCGGCACCCGATGCGCCGGCGGCGGCAATGTTGTCGCGCGAGTTGAAAGGCACAATGGCCAGAGTGGCCGCTGCCAGCCTGTCCGATGCCACCCCCATAACCCGGAAATCACAACCGCGGGTGGATACAACGCCCCAACAACGCGAAACGAGTCATGCACAATTCCTGAGCGCACCAGTCCGGATGACCGACACGCAACGCCCCGTGGTTGGCCCAGCTGCCGCTGCGCTGGCAGCTGAACCCGTCTTTGACACCCAAAAAGAGGTCAGAACCTTACGGAGCGGACAAACATCCGCGATGCAAGAGGCCCCACTGAACCGGTCCAAAGCGTCAATTACGCTGGAAAGACGTCCGGCGGCTGAGAATACCAAATTTAGAGTCACTTCCACAAAAGAGACAGCTCCCGCGGGCGCTGACCGCCTCGCCCTACAGGACCGGTTACTGGTAACAATGGGTGAAACCGGCACCCACCCCCTCGTGGATGTAGGTGGATCCGCAGCGGGAATTCAGGTTGAGCGCACACAATCGTCCATGCCAGCACAATTGAATGGTCGTGATGCTTTTGAATCTATTGCAGCTGTAAAGAGCGGATTGACCACGGGAGACATTCCGGACGTAAACAGTGGATGGGTGGCACGACACTCAGTCGATTTGACAACATCCGAAAATCACACAGCCGGCGCCGGTGAGCGCACCCCCTTTGACGTTCCGGGAGCACAGGCACAGACTACCACGCGCCCCGCAGGAGACACGAGTGAACTCACATCGGCTGTTTCGCGCTCAATGGCAATAGCAATGGTGGATATGGGTGGCGCCGCGGCACCGGCGGCGACCATTTCATCGGGTAGTGCCAGCGAAGAGGTGAGATCTCTCCGCGGAATTGACAAACTGCGGTATGCCTTGACAACCGGCAAGAGCCAGGCCGCCGGAAGTTGGGGACAGCCTGACGATGCGGCTTTTTCGCAACGACTGAACGCTGGGCGCGTTCTTTCCGGGGCGGCAGGCACACACAACTCGCTAGCTGGCAAAGCAACTGAAGTACTGATAGGAGGCTTGTCCGGCTCTATGGCGGCTGATGTTGATGCAACAAAAATTGAGAATCCGGGCTCCGCTGCAGGGGCTGGCGCAAAAGTGGCTGATATCCTTGCCGGGCTGGCCCCGGCAATGGCCACGGCGGACACAGGCACACTTTCCAGTGGCAATGAAATTCAGTCGGCACTCGCCCGCATCGGCCTCAAGCCTGAAAAGGCTGATGCTGGAATTTCGCAGACGGGCGAACAGGGCTCACGGTCGCAGCTTTCACTGCCGACCTCGTCGATGGGAGGCAACATCAACGTAAGCCTGGCGGATGTGGACGCCCTCCCTGCGGCACAACCCCGCGGCACGAAGGGGAGCGGCATCGGGCAGGATTCAGTATCATTGATAAGATCCGGATCTGCGGTCGGAAATGACGTGCGCTTGTCATTTGGCGAAACCGGCAGGGAACTGGCCGCGGAAGGCATGGGCCAAGGTGACAGCGCAACCGTTTCCACGGGACCAAAGACGGCGGCAGAGATTATTGTCACCAAGGCGGGCGGACAATTCATGCCGGATAGCGCACCAGCCGGTGGCGGATTGATGGATTTTGATTCCGCAAGTATGTCTTCTTCCGCAGGCAGGCCGCATACAAGGATGGATATTGATTTGAAGGCCGGGGGCGATGGACAGAGGGGGCATTCCGCTCAGCCAGTGTTAGGGTTCAGTGGCAAGGAGACGCCACGGTTGCTGATATCGGATGAATTGGCTTCCGTGCCGAAGACCGTTCCAGAAAAAGCGCTGTACAAACTCAGAACTCCGGAAAAACGCAAGGACATCATCCGTGAGCTAGGCGGATCCGTCAGAACCGAACAGGCTGTCGAAGAGGCACTCATCTGGCTAGCCAAGGCACAAAGCGATGATGGTCGCTGGGATGTGGATGGATTCAAAACCATCTCCCGTTGTGGTGGAGGTGGTGACCGCAGTGATGATGATGTGGCGCTCACCGGCTTGTGCCTGCTATCCTATCTGGGCGCCGGGTATACGCATGTGAAGGGCGAGCACAAGGAGTCGGTGCGCAAGGCACTGAACTGGCTTGTCGACGGACAGAAGGAAGACGGCAACCTGCAACGGGAAGGACAGATGTATGGCCAGGCAATGGCCACTGCGGCCCTGTGCGAATCCTATTCCATGACGGGTGATCAACGCCTGAATGAACCCATTAAAAAGGCGGTAGACTTCATCTTGAAGGCACAAAATCCCGGGGCTGGTTGGCGATATGAACCACGGAAAGACAGTGACACGTCCGTGACTGGTTGGCAGGTGCTGGCCCTGAAGAGCGCCATGATTGCCGGCTTCAAGATCCCCCCGCAGCATTTCCAGTGGGTTGAAAAATGGCTGGATTGTGTTCGACGCGGAAACGAAGAGGGGCTCTATGCCTATATGCCGGGGCATGCAGGAACGCCCACCATGACAGCCGAAGGCTGGTTCTGCCAGTTAATGATGAAAGAAAATACCCGCATGCGCGGCCAGGGCGAGACCATCCCCTATCTCATGGCCCGTTTACCGGTGTGGTCGCCGAAGGACCATACCGTGAACCTGTATTTCTGGTATTACACCACGCTTGCGCTGCACATGTCGGGGGCCCCTGAGTTTGTCACATGGAACAAGGCCCTGGTCCAGGCGCTGCTGACCGGGCAGGTTATGAAAGGTGCCGCCAAGGGCAGTTGGGATCCGGTGTGCGTGCTGGGCGAACGTGGCGGGCGGGTGTACACCACCGCCACGGCGGCATTATGCCTGGAAGTATACTACCGCTACCTGCCGTTCTACAAACAGTGACAGACTTTTATTTGTCTGCCGGAGTGACAGTCCCCTGCTTCGCGGATGCGGCAGGACGGTTGATGTAGATTTCAATCCGGCGATTTGCCAGGTTGCCGTTGATCAAATCCGGTTTTTCAATCGGCATGCTAAATCCACACCCTACGGCTTCCATGCGTTTTTTGGCGATATTCCATTTGTCGCCTGCCAAATAATCACGGATAGCCTCGGCCCGCTTTTGTGTCAGGCTTTTAGCCTGACGCTCGGAAGAGGATGCAAGCTGTTCGCAATGCCCTTCGATTCGCACAGTGACGTCCGGCGTGTCTTTCAAGATTGTTCCGATCACATCCAGATGTTCATAGTATTGCGCCATGAGTTTTGAACTGCCCTCGGCAAATTCTATGTGCAATACATACTTCTCGCGATCGTCAGATTTGTTTTTCGAATCGACAACCACTGGTGCAGCCACCCGCGTGGTGGCCTCGCCGCCCGCAGGGGGGATCACGGATGCCTCAACACCCGGCCTTGCGACCGATTGCGGCAAAACCACTGGCTTGTTGGCACCAAAGGTCCAGGCAAGACCGATCCCGAATTTTGAATTTGAATTACTCTTCCGCCAGTCTCCATTCAGGTAATAGCCATAATCAGCACGAACGGCCACTGAGTCAGAGAGGTGATAAAACAGGCCGGCACCGGCCCGCGGTGTCGTATCGTAACAGTCATTTTCGCCGATCTCTTCGCCATAGCGGAGAACGCCATAACCGAGGGACAGATACGGGTCCACCCTCTGCCCGCTGGAAATATGATATAAAACATCAACGGCGGCGCCCACCGCCCAGGTATCAGATGCGCCGGTTTCGGCTTCCAGACGATCAACTGTTTCCGGTGAACCGGATGAGTAATCAGTGAAAGTATTTCCGGTTAACCGTGGCACCCAGGTCAATGATCCTTCGATTGAGAACCTGTGCGACAGGGAATAATCCAACGACAGCGTGCAAAAGCTGGCGTCATTGACAATCGCATCGCCCTCAGTGTCGAGTTTGCCAAGTCCAAAACTAACTGTCCAGGGATGTTCGGCACCATTGTCTTCCGCGCGTGCCGTAATCATTGATAAAGCAAGCAACGCAACACCGGCCCATACCGTTGAAAAATATCTTATTGTACTCATTATCCCATCCTTATTTTTGATTGTCTCAGACGACCTTGACCAGGCAATAGTTCTTTTTTCCCGCCCGCATGACCAGCACACGCCCATCCACCAACATGTCGCCAGTGATCTTCCCCGCAGGTTCCGTAATCCGGATGTTATTGATGTAAAAACCGCCTTCGTTCACAAGCCGCCGCGCGTCGCCCTTGCTCTTGCAGAGCCCTGACACCACTGCCACATCCAGGAAGCTGGCATCCCGAACTGAATCCAAGGATAACTCACGCGAGGGCACATTCGCAAACACTTTGATCAGATCATCCGCCTTCATCCCCTCCATTGAGCCACCGAACAACACCTGGCTGGCGCGTTGCGCTATGGCGAGCCCCTCCGCCCCGTGTACAGTCCTGGTCATCTCATCCGCCAACGTGAGTTGAGCGAGACGTTTCTCAGGTGCCGTGGCCAGTTCCAGGGAGCCTTTAGGGACAGACAAATTATCCGCAGGGATATCGGCGGGCGGCAAATATACGGTTTACCAAGATGGCCAAACTAGCCATAGCCCCGGCTTTGTCTGCAACTCCGGGATCTAAGGAGATCAGCCTGGTGATTTCAACGCATAGCCCCACCTCCACTTTGTCACTCATCCCGGAGCTGGAGCCGGTTCTTGCTCGTGGCGGCCTGAAACTGGTCGTGGTGACACTCCCACCCGAAGCCGAGGCGGGGCGTCAGCGTATTGCCAGATTGATCCTGGAGTGCTTGGGGATCATTTGCTGTCCGAGTGTCTATGCGCCAGTCTCGACAGCCATCGCCAATCAACGCCCGGTCTTTGTTCTCTGGCAAGGCGCAGGGGTAGCCATGATGAAGGCACTCCGCCTTTCGTCAAATGTTACGCCAGTAGAAGTCGAACCGGTGTCCGCACCGGCCTTCGTGCCGCCTCCCGTTGTGACACCGCCTACGATGACCGAACCACCACTCTCGCCGGTGATGCCACCTTCGGAGCAGAGCCCTCTGGGATAGAAAATCTATCCTCAAAATCATCGGCTTAACTCTTTGCACAATGCGCTTTACCAGTATTGCGCAGACTAAAGTGACAGTCCCTGACCAGAGCGCACTGAGAGGGACGAACCGGTTGCTATAAACCCCTCACCTCAATCCTCTCCCGCAAGGGGCGAGGAGGCAGAGGGCGGGCCTGGGGACAGCGGCTACTACAACGGGAAAAGACGTTAAGGATTCTCCGGCTGGACTTTCATTTGGCGCCTCAGCATCTTGATAACCCATCAACTGATAACGCCGCCGCAGACGGGAATTTTGGCCTCATTGCACTGTTCCAGATTTTGTCAATCTGGGTTTCCTGTAGGGCTTCCCATAAACTGCCGACCCCTCGGCCACTCGACGCACACCTTTTGCTGCGCTCGCAGGAGTATACTCATTTGCAGATAACCGGATATTTCGCCTCTTCCCCATGGGCCCCACATCCCGACGGGCAACCAACCATTTCGAGAGGGAGGCTTGGCTCTCCCCAGATTTCGCACCACGCAAAAGCCCATCAACGCTTATATCCTCATCCAAATCGGGCCAATGGATCCCTGATCCACGCCCAATCAACCGCCACCGATGAAGCTCCGCCCGGGTCCCATGTAATAACCGGGGATACCACGCCAACGGCACGCTTAATACACGACCATCAGAAAGATCCACGATCAGGCTCTCGTCATTTACGGCAACTTTTTCCGCGGTCAAACCCGGCAACTCAAGCGCTGAAGTATTCATTCCATTTCTCCATCAGAAGCGATTCATGTATAGCAACCATGCGACATAATTTCGATATCTCATGCCCACTGAATCCCCCACTACGCTCTAAACGAACTGGATTAATCCAAAACTTTGCCACACAGTCCTCCCGCTCAATATGAACATGAGGGGGTTCCCCGTGATCGCTTGCGTAAAAGAAAAACCGATATGGCCCTATAATTAGTACAGTCGGCATTGCAATTTAGCTTTTCATTAAATCTGCATAAATAATGCTACCCACCTCGTTCCGAGTCAATGGAATTGATTATCATATTGTTTCGCAGAACGATATTCTGCCGTACGTGAATTGCGCGGCGGGACAGACAAACAGTTACCGTTAGCCCCACCTCCACTTTGTCACTCATCCCGGAGCTGGAGCCGGTTCTTGCTCGTGGCGGCCTGAAACTGGTCGTGGTGACACTCCCACCCGAAGCCGAGGCGGGGCGTCAGCGTATTGCCAGATTGATCCTGGAGTGCTTGGGGATCATTTGCTGTCCGAGTGTCTATGCGCCAGTCTCGACAGCCATCGCCAATCAACGCCCGGTCTTTGTTCTCTGGCAAGGCGCAGGGGTAGCCATGATGAAGGTCCGCTTAGGGACGGGATATCAGTCTGGTGCCAATTCAAGTTGTAGTAGCCGCTATCCCCCCGCCTGCATCGCTATGCGAAGCATTGCGGGCAGGCAGCGGCGCAGATCACGAATCGCCCGTAATGGATCCAATGCCGACACCCGACCCGGTACCGGTGGTCGTCCCTGAACCCGTGTCCACGCCGTCAATGGATATCCCACCAGGTGTCGAATTTGCGCCTTTGGCCTCCGAGGTGGATGCCGACGTCTCGGCGGCATTAGCAAACAGTCTTGAAATGGCAACCGGCCTTCGGCACGTGAGACAAGGACAGCGGGCGTCTCGCCCAGAATCCAATCGCCATCCTTGCTCATGACGGCCAGCCGATGCATCACGACGGCCTGCCCACTGCTCAGAATGGCTCGCAGCCGTCCCGCGTTAAAGGCCTGCGTCAGTTCCTGGTAAATATTTCCGCTCATGTTGGCAGAAACCTAGCACACTCGTACTAGCTCGGGCAAATGGATTAGACCACCTTGACTAGACAGGATCCGTCCATGACATTGATTCCTTGTCATATGAAGCCCATTTTGATTAACTGTGTACAGATAAGGAAATCGTATACATAATGAAAACTATGACATTATCCCTTCGCCTGAATGCCGATGAAGTCAAATTACTGGATCAGGCGGCTGCCCAAGATGGCTTGGATCGGTCATCGTTGCTTAAACGTCTTCTGCGCCGGGGGTATGCCGATTATCGCTGCGAAACCGCATGTGCTGCGTACCGCCGTGGTGAAGTCACACTATCCCGCGCGGCGGAAATGGCCGACATGAGTCTCTACGACCTGTTGACCCGTTTCCCGGAGAACGGCCTGCAACTAAATCTTACGGCGGATGATCTTCGCAGGGAATTGGCCTCATGAATGTTGTTGTGGCGGACGCCTGCCCGGTAATATTTCTGGCCAAATTGGATCAGTTAGCGCTCATCCGAAATGTATTCCCCGGAACGGTTTTGTTGCCTAAAAGCGTTTGGCGCGAACTCACCCAAAATACTATCCCATTTAATGAACAGCAGCGCATTCGGGAATTCCTCAAACATTGTCGTATCGAGACCGTACAGAGTTCACTCTTCCCGGCCTCGGCCTTGAGCATGGCTGACCGACATGTCCTGACGCTGGCGAAAAAACACCGCCCATCGCTCATCCTAACCGACGACAGCCTGGTACGACGCATCGCCTCAGCCGAAGGACTTCCCGTTGCAGGCACACTGGGCATCATGATCAGGGCTGCACGAGCCAAATTTATTTCCCAATCGGAGGCGATCAAAGCCGTTGATGAACTGGTCACAGAACATCATTTACGGATATCCGTGGAGCTTTACCGGGAAACGATACGTCAAATCCGCCAATCTGGCTAGACCACCTTGACCAGGCAGTAGTTCTTCTTTCCAGCGCGCAGAACCATGACGCGCCCCTCGATCAGCATGTCACCGCCAATCCGCATTGCGGCATCGGTCATGCGGACATTGTTTACGTAGAAACCACCCTCAGTCACCAACCGGCGGGCATCACCCTTGCTCTTGCACAAACCCGCTGCAACGGCCACATCCAGCAGCCCGGCCTCCTTGACAGAGGCCAGAGGCAGTTCACGTGACGGTACGTTGGCGAAAACTGTGATCAAATCTCCCGCCTTCATACCCTCCATGGATCCACCGAACAGCACCTCACTGGCACGCAGGGCGATCGCCAGACCCTCGGGGCCATGGATGGTCCGGGTCATATCTTCCGCAAGGGTTTTCTGGGCCAGCCGTTTCTCCGGAGCGGCCGCCATTTCGCGGGCAATTTCATCGATCTGGCTCAAAGGCAGAAAAGTAAAAATCTTCAGGAACCGGATCACATCCGCGTCTTCTGTCCGGACAAAGAACTGATAGAAGTCATAATACGAAGTGCGATTGTGGTCCAGATAGACCGCATTGCCCGCGCTCTTGCCGAACTTCTGACCGCTGCTGTCGCAAATGATCGGGAAAGTCATGCCAAACGCTTCACCCCCGCGCAATTTACGGATCAAGTCCGTTCCAGCTGTGATATTCCCCCACTGGTCAGAGCCGCCGATCTGAATGCGGCAATCCTCCGTGTCCCAGAGATGTAAAAAGTCATACGCTTGAATGAGCTGGTAACTGAACTCGCAATAGCTCATCCCCGCTTCACTCTCCATGCGGGCTCGGACGCTTTCCTTGCCCAGCATCGCACCCATGCGGAAATGCTTGCCCACGTCACGCAGGAATTCGATATAGCTGAACCGCCCGATCCAATCGTTGTTGTTTACAATCTTCGCCGGCGCAATTTCGCAATCGAAATCCAAAAAGCGCGACAGGTTCTCCTTCACGCCCACCAGGTTACGCTCGACATCCTCATGCGAAAGGAGATTCCGCTCGCTGGATTTTCCGGAGGGATCGCCGATCATTCCGGTGGCTCCACCGGCCAGTGCAATCACTTTATGCCCGGCCCGCTGAAAATGGGCCAAGCCCATGATGGTGACGAAATTACCGACCTGCAAACTATTGGAGGTGGGATCAAAACCGGCATACACGGCGGTGGACGATTCCACCTGCTTCATAATATCAGGGCTGGTGACGGCATCAAATAGCCCCCGCCCCTTCAATACATCAATGGCATTCATCATGGAAAACACTCCCACTAAAAAAACGAGGCGCCCCGTTGGTGGTCCGGCGCGCCTCGTCACTTCATTACTTACAACAGGTCTTCTACCGGTCGCGGTCTCGGCCACCGGATTTCTCACCCGGGCGCCATTCCTCGTCCCTGGCGCCGAAGGCGGCGTCGAAGGCACCTGCGAGATCGACCAGATCCTCACCCGGGCGGAGCCCTTCGAGCATCTCGTCTTTCACGACAAAGTCTTCATCGGACACGCTCGCCGCCTTGATGCTCAGACCGATCTTGCGATCAACCTGGTCAATACGAACGATACGGGCTTCGACTTCCTGGCCGACCTTGAGCACATCCTTCACCTTCTCAACGCGATCATCGCTGATCTGCGAGATGTGAACGAGCCCGTCAATGCCTTCCTCGATCTCCACGAAGGCACCAAATGATGCCAGCTTGGTGACCTTACCCTTGACCATCTGGCCAATTTTCAGGCGGGCGGCAATCGTAGACCAGGGATCTTCCTGGGCCTGCTTGAGGCCAAGGCTGATGCGTTGATTGTCAGGATCGACTTCCAATACCACGGCCGCAACTTCCTCACCCTTCTTCAAAACTTCAGAGGGATGATTGATCTTGCGGGTCCAGGACATATCGGACACGTGAACCATTCCGTCAATACCTTCTTCAAGTTCCACAAAGGCACCATAGGAGGTCAGGTTACGCACCTTGCCGCTGACGCGGGCACCGATCGGATAACGCATACGGACGCCATCCCAGGGATTCTCCTCAGTCTGACGGATGCCCAGCGCGATCTTTTGCTCTTCGCGGTTGACGTTCAGCACCACGACATCCACTTCCTGTCCAACGGTAAGGACATCGGAAGCGCGCGCGATACGTTTGGTCCAGGAAATTTCGGACACGTGGACCAAGCCCTCGACGCCCTGTTCGATTTCGACGAACGCGCCATAAGGAACCAAGTTGACCACTTTGCCACGCAGACGGCTGCCCACGGGATACTTCGCCTGAATATTTTCCCAGGGATTGTTGCTCCGTTGCTTCAAGCCAAGCGAAACACGTTCCTTCTCGAGATTGACGTCCAGAATGACGACTTCGAGTTCGTCGCCCACCTTGACCAATTCGGTCGGATGGTTGATACGGCCCCAGCTCATATCCGTGATATGCAGCAAGCCGTCCATACCGTCAAGATCCACGAACACACCGAAGTCGGTGATATTCTTGACCGAGCCCTTACGGACCTGGCCGACCTTGATCTCGGTCAGCAATTCGCGTTTACGGTCGCGGCGACGGTCTTCCATCAGCTCACGGCGCGACAACACGATGTTGCGGCGATCGTCATTGATCTTGATAATCTTAAATTCGAGCGTCTTGCCGACGAGGGCATCCGGATCATGAACCGGGGTAACGTCAACCTGTGAACCGGGGAGGAAGGATTCCACGCCGCCCACATCCACAATGAATCCGCCCTTGACGCGACTGCGGACATCACCATTGACGATGCTGCCTTCTTTGTAGGTATCCAGAACCTGATTCCAGTGTTCCTGTTGTTCGGCTCTGCTCTTGCTGAGCATGACCATACCTTCATCATCTTCAATGCCCTCGAGCAGGACATTAAACACATCACCGGGCTTGACCACGGAGATATCGGGAAATTCACTGGCGTGAATCATACCCTCTGATTTGTACCCGATGTCCACAAGGACTCCATCCCCGCGGACTTCCAGGACTTTGCCGGGAATAATCGATCCTTCGGTGAATGTTTTCAGGGTTTCTTCGTACATCTGAGACATCTGAACCCGGGCGGCGTCTTCGACAACCACCGGCGCAGTGCTCTTCTTGTGCTTTTTAGCCATATCTTACTTTTCGTTGTTATTTTCACTCAGTTACACGGGCCAGCGGAACCGGAGACACCCCCGAAAAACTCCACTACCCACCGACTAAGAACTGCGGATAATCCTCAATAACCCCTTGCAGCGCAAGCATAAAAAGGAGATAGCACCAATTCGAAGTACTGGCCTCCCCCCCCCTCTCCCCGGGCTATCAGGACTTACCTGATAGAGAAATCAGGTTTCTCCACCTTGCGCCCTCATGGAATCAGTCTATCCTCAGAGGTGGGATAATACCCTATATTACAAAATTGGCCTTTTTCGCAACAATACAGGAGTTGCGAAACCAGTTTTAAACAACAGTGGTATACGCACATGAAAAATAATTCTCTCAAACAATTGGAAACACTCGGCCAATCCATCTGGCTGGATTATATCCGTCGCGATCTGATTACCAGCGGCGAACTGCGCCGACTTATCGAGGAAGACGGATTACAGGGCATGACCTCGAATCCCGCAATCTTTGAAAAGGCGATTGTGGAAAGCCAGCTTTATAATGCAGATATTAAGTCCATGACCCAAAAAGGGAAAGAAGCCAAAGTCATTTACGAAACCCTCAGCCAGAGCGATGTGCAGAGCGCCGCCGATGAGTTTCGTCCGCTCTACAACAAAACCGACGGCCAAAGCGGATATGTCAGCCTGGAGGTCAATCCCCACTTAGCCCATGACACCCAGGGCACTATTCAGGAAGCCCGCCGATTGTGGAAAGCCCTGAACCGCCCCAATGTCTTCATCAAGGTGCCAGCAACTACTGAAGGGGTGCCGGCCATTCAGCAACTTATTTGCGAGGGCATCAACATCAATGTGACCCTGCTTTTCGGATTGCCGCGTTACCGGCAGGTCGCGGAGGCTTTCCTCAGCGGGCTCGAAGCGCGTATTGCCCAAGGCAAGAGTGTGAAGCGGGTCGCTTCCGTAGCGAGCTTCTTCCTGAGTCGTATTGATACGGTGATTGATCCATTGCTGGAGGCTTCTGCACTCCACAACACAAAATCAGCAGATTCTGCAAAAAACATTCGTGGGCAGGCTGCTATCGCCAGTGCAAAAATGGCCTATCAAATCTTCAAAGAGATCTTCGATAGCGACCGCTTCAAGAAGTTGGCGGATCAAGGCGCTCATGTCCAGCGACTCCTGTGGGCCAGTACCGGCACAAAAAATCCAGCCTACAGTGATATTAAATACGTCGAAGCACTTATCGGGCCCGATACGGTTAACACCTTCCCTGTTGAGACCCTTGACGCCTACCGTGATCACGGAGAGCCGGGCGCCACCCTTGAGAAGGATGTTGCCGAAGCGGCACGCTTATTAAAACACTTGCCACTGCTCGGAATCAGCATCGAACAGATTACGCAACAACTCGAAGATGAAGGCGTCGAGAAATTCTGCTGGCCATTCGATAAACTCATGGAGACCCTCACACAAGCAGTACCAGGTTAACTCCCTGTGCTGATCACCTTCAGTTGTGGCAGGGTAATACCCCATAGCTGAAGCCGGAACCAGGGGATATCCTGCTTCCAGAAGTGAGTTAAACAAAATGAGTCAACGAGTGGGGGTTACCCCCGAAAAAGAAAGAGATGGAGTGAAATTATGAAACGGAAAGCATTACTAACCTTGGCATTTACCGCGGCGTCGGCCACCCTAGTCATCACGAGTTCTGTGGTGCGTGCGTCAGAGAGCGATGATCGGATTGAGTCGTCGTTCAAACAAACCTACGTCTATAAGACCTATCTCATCAACGATGTAGTTAAGATAAATGCAAAGGACGGCGTTGCCACACTGACCGGAACGGTAGCCGAAGATTATCGCAAGACCTTGGCGCAGGAAACAGCTGCCAATCTTCGCGGGGTTACCCGTGTTGACAATCAGCTGGCGACCAAAGCTGAAGTCGCCGCCGAAACAGCGGATATGTGGATTGGCCGGAAGGTGAAGATCGCCTTGTTATTCCATCGCAACGTCAATATCAGCAAGACCACGGTTGAAGTTAAGGATGGGGTCGTCACGCTTAAGGGTGAAGCATCAAGCGCAGCCCAAAAGGAACTGACGTCCGAATACGCCAAGGATATTGAAGGCGTGAAAGAGCTGAAGAATGAAATGACGGTGGCTTCAACTCCTGTATTGGCTGAGCGAACCGCAGGCGAGAAAATGGATGACGCCTCGATCACCGCTCAGGTCAAAACAGCGTTGCTGACGCATCTTTCAACCAGCTCCATGAAAACCAAGGTCGAGACACTGCTCGGCGAGGTCACGTTGACCGGTATAGCTAAAAATGAAGCTGAAAAATCCCTGGTAACCAAATTGGTCAGCGACATCCAAGGCGTGAACACAGTAAAAAACGAGATGACGGTTGAAGCAGCGAAAGTAAAGTAAAGAAAGAGGATTCATATGGATCACACAAGTAACGAAAAGATTGCCGAAGCACTGAAACTTCTTGAAGAGGCCGCCAAGCAGAAAAAGGATGAATTGCGCACAGTCATGTCGGATAAATATACAAATCTGAGAGATATGATTATTGAGAACGAAAGCAGCCTTATGAAAGCATTGATCAACAAAAAGGATCATGCCATTGATGCGGTATCGCATGCCAAGGACGTCAGCATCGAAAAGGCCAGGGAGATGGCCGATGATGTGAACAAAAGTGTTCATCATAATCCGTGGGCCTACATCGCGGGAACAGCGGCCGTCGGGTTGGCGCTTGGTTATCTGCTTGGACGCAATCGTAAATAACTCCATAAATCAAGGTGGGATTATGTTCAAAAACCTGTTTAAGGGGATTCTTTCGGTTGTCGCGATCAAAATGATGGACAACTACCGGAATCTGTCGCTCCAACTGCTTAAGATTGAGGCCGCAAAGGCCTATTTGCAGGGCGTAAAGGCCGCCAGGATGTCGGCAATAGGTCTAATGGGGATGGGGCTCGTCATCGGGCTTATCTGCATGGGACTGGTACTTATTCACGTTGGACTCTTCCTCCTTCTGCCGTGGACCGTTGAAACCAAAGCGGTTCTCGGCATTTCCCTGGGCCTGATCTACGTGATAGGAGGCGGCTTATTGCTCCGTGCGGCCATGAACGAGAAGACTTGGATGGAGAAATCAGGCGCCACTAAAATGCTGAAGGATGCGATCAATTGAATAATTCAGTCTAGCATGAGTGTCACCAGGAGAAAAAACATGTTCTACAAATTAGTGATGTGGAGCTTTCAGCTTGCGGTCATTATCGCAATTTGCGGTCTTGCCGGATGTCGCTTACTCACAATTGGGTGAATTGGGTGAGAAAACTGAAACGCTCCTTAACGGGGTGAAATATGACTGAGGGACCCATCATACCCGCAACCCCTGAGATGAAGTTAGTTGACATTGCTTCCGCTCAAACTCCGGCGGTTGAGTTAGCTGCCTCAGAACTTCGTTATAGACGGCTCTTTGAGACAGCCAGGGATGGCATATTAATCTTAGATGCCGCTACAGGAACGGTCGTGGACGCAAATCCATTCCTGCTCAATTTGCTAGGCTACTCCCACGATCAAATCATCGGACAGGCCATCTGGGAACTAGGATTCCTGAAAGACACCATCGCCAGTTGGGAAAATTTCCTTGAATTACAGCTGAAGGAATATGTCCGCTATGATGACCTGCCGCTGGAAACGTTTAATGGACGCCGTGTTGACGTTGAATTCATCAGCAATGTTTACTTTGTGGATCAAAAGAAGGTCATCCAGTGCAATATCCGCGATATCACCGAACGTAAACGGGCGGGGGAAGTCCGCACCCGCTTGGCGACCGCGGTTGAACAGACTGCAGATACAATCGTGATTACCAACAAAGATGGCATAATTCTATATGCCAATCCCGCGTTTGAGACCACAACGGGATACACCCGCGAGGAAGCGATTGGCCAGAACCCACGTATCCTGCAAAGCGGCAAACAAGATCCGGAGTTTTACCAGCAGATGTGGGCGATACTGAATCGTGGGGAAGTATGGCGCGGCCATTTTATCAATAAACGCAAAGACGGCAAACTTTACGAGGAAGAGGCGTCCATTTCCCCCGTACGCGATGCCACTGGCAAGGTCGTAAACTATGTGGCATCCAAACACGATGTCACTCATGAGGTCCAACTCGAAAACCAACTCCGCCAGGCTCAGAAGATGGAAGCAATTGGCCGCTTGGCAGGAGGCGTAGCACACGACTTCAACAACCTGCTCATGGGCATTATGGGTTACACCGAACTATGCCGGGATCACATCGACATCGGACATCCGAGCCGCCAATGGCTTGACGAAATCACCAACGTAGCCCAACGTTCCGCGGAGATTACACATCAACTTCTCGCCTTTGCCCGCAAACAGACTATCGCGCCTAAGATCCTGAATCTTAATGATGCTGTGGCTGGCATGCTCAAACTTCTGCAACACCTGATCGGCGAAGGCATCAAGCTGGCCTGGCACCCCTGCCCTGCCCTTCGGCCTGTTATGCTCGACCCATCACAGGCTGACCAGATCCTTGCCAACCTCTGCCTCAATGCCCGTGATGCCATGGGAGGGCTTGGGACCATCTCTCTCGAAACAGGAAACATCGCCATTGACGAGATGTATTGCAATGGGCATGTGGACGCAACTCCCGGCTCCTATGTGTTTCTGGCAGTAAGCGACGATGGGTGTGGCATGGACCCTGAAACACTGACGCATATCTTTGAGCCATTCTTTACCACGAAAGGCGTTGGCAGCGGTACAGGACTGGGGCTTGCAACTGTATACGGCATTGTTAAACAAAATCATGGTTTTATAAACGCCTATAGCGAACCGGGCAAGGGGACCACGTTCAAGATCTATTTCCCGCAGGTTATGAACTCTACTGCTGAAGCAGCCGAGGCTATCGCCGCAGAAGCCCCCAAAGGCCACGGGGAGACGATTCTACTGGTTGAAGACGAAAATTCACTGCGAGTGACGTGCAGCCTGTTCCTGGAAACTTATGGGTATAAAGTCCTGTCGGCAAACACTCCGGAGGAAGCAATAGAATTGTCAGGACAGTATGCGACTGATATTCACTTACTGTTAACGGACGTGGTCATGCCCGGTATGGATGGAAAACAACTGGCACAACGTATCTGTGCAACCAGGCCTTCTATCAAGGTTTTGTATATGTCGGGATATACGGCCGATGTAATAGCCCAGCGCGGTGTGCTGGAACAAAACACAGCCTTCATGGCCAAACCATTCTCCCGCAACGAGCTCGCTCATAAAGTTCGGGATGTGCTGTTGACCGCCTGATCTTCAACCGAGTGGCCAGCCAAAAATCTGCTTTTGATGGGCAGATGGCTCCTTATTATCTTGCTTGCTGAAAGCGTAGAAATACGGAATATGATTATTGAGTTGAAACTCCCTTAACGTTGAACGCGGGCATTGCCCTTCCAAATACTCCACACTTGGTCCTCATCCGCAGGTTGACCGTAATCGGTCAGCAAAGTGGTTGCCAGGGCGCCAGTCGCCCAGCCGAACTGAATCCACTTCTCGGGTTCCCACCCCTTGAGGATCGCATAGAGCATCCCCCCGACGAATCCGTCGCCACCGCCAATGCGGTCAAGCACGGTAATATGGCGAGGTTCAACAACATACCACTCGCTGCCAGCGGCCACCAAGGCACCCCACAGGTGATTGTTGGCATCCTCAACCTCACGAAGCGTGGTGCCATACGTCTGGGCATTGGGATACGCCTTTTTCACACGCTCAATCATTCCCTTGAACCCATCAATCTTCGCCTTAATGTCCTTGCCCCCCGCTTCGGGTCCCTGAACACCAAGACACAACTGGAAGTCCTCTTCATTACCGACCAGGATGTCAGCCACACTGGCAATTTCGGCGAAAATGGCCGAAAGCTCTTTCTCGCGTCCTTTCCAAAACGACGCGCGGTAATTCAGGTCAAACGAGATCTTGGTACCATGCTTCTTCGCGGCACGCGCCAGCTCCAGACAAAATGTACTTGTTTCCGGGGAAAGTGCTCCAATCAAGCCGGACAGGTGGACAATCTGCACACCCTCTTTGCCAAAGATTCGATCCAGATCAAAATCCTTCACATTCAGTGTACGGCCGACCTCGCCCGCTCGGTCATTCCATACACGCGGCCCTCGTGACCCGAACCCGCTGTCCGCGATGTTAATCTGATGACGGTGCCCCCAGGGCCCACCCTGCGCAACCTCAGCACCTTCGAAATCCATGTTGCGGGCGCGCAGATTATCCTTGATGAGTTGGGCGATAGGACTACCCTTCACAAACGTCGTCAACACTTTGACCGGCAAACCGAGATACGAAACAACGCTGGCGACATTCGTTTCAGCGCTGGTCGGCTGCATCATGAACGTACCCCCGCAGTGTACCGGTTGACCATTCACTGGCGTGATCCGGATGCCCATGCTCGTAGGAACCAACAGGGAGTACTTACAGTTTTTTTTCAGTTCAATTTTCATGATAAATAATCTCCTTCAATACTTTACATCTTATGACTGCGACTTTGATGACGAAAACGAAAAATAACGACTCGCATTTCCATAACAGATATCTTTAACCATCGAATCGATCAGTTCCGGGGCATCAGGTAATTCGCCCCGGTCCACATCCTGTCCAATCATCTGGCACAAGATTCTTCTAAAATATTCATGACGTGTGTAGGAGAGAAAACTCCGGGAATCCGTCAGCATCCCGACAAACCGGCGCAGTAAGCCCAAGTTAGACAACGCATTAAGCTGGGCCTCCATCCCATCTTTTTGATCCAGGAACCACCACCCGCTGCCCAACTGAATCTTGCCCGGCGTCGTACTATCCTGAAAACATCCCATTACCGTGCCGATCACATGGTTATCGGACGGATTGATGTTATAGATGATCATTTTGGGTAAATGCCCTTCCTGATCCAGAGCATTTAAATATCCGACAAGAGCCTTCGCCTGCTCGAAATCTCCAATGGCATCAAACCCCGTGTCGGGCCCCAGTTGTTTCATCATCCTGGAATTATTGTTGCGCAGCACGCCGAAGTGTAACTGCTTGACCCAACCCCGTGTATAATCAAGACGTCCGAAAAATAACATCATGAATGACCGGTATTTGTCCGCCGCTTCCCGTGAAACATTTTTACCCGCCCTTGCCGTATCAAAAATGACACTGGCATCGACCTCGGTGCAAGGCTCGGCGTAACACCGTTCAATACCGTGATCAGATAACCTGCACCCCATCTTATGGAAAAACGCATGTCGTTTATCCAACGCGGCCAGGAAATCAGTCAACCTCACACATGTCAGGCCACTGGCGCGCTCCAGGGCATCCACCCAGCCATTAAAGGCAGGTGTATCAATCCAAAGTGCCTTATCGGGACGGAAAGTGGGGTAGACCTTAGTGGTCAGTCCTGACTTCTGAATTTCACGATGATGCTCCAGTGAATCAATGGGGTCATCCGTTGTGCATACCACCTCAACGCAGCTCTTTTCCAACAAGCCCCGGACACTCATATAAGGCTGTTGTAGAGCCTCATTAGCTTTTTCCCAGATGCGGGGCGCCGACTTTTCATCCAGCAGTTCATCGATGCCAAAGTAACGCTTCAATTCCAAGTGGGTCCAATGATAGAGGGGATTGCGCAGGGTGTAAGGCACCGTTCCGGCCCAGGCCATGAATTTTTCATAATCCGTGGCATCGCCTGAAATAAACCGTTCGGCAACCCCGTTGGATCGTAACGCACGCCATTTGTAGTGGTCTCCGGCCAACCAGATTTCATATAAATTACGAAACTGATGATTGCTCGCAATCAGAGCTGGAGGCAGATGGCAGTGATAGTCAATAATCGGCTGAACGGCAGCCACCTCATGATACAAACGGCGAGCTGTTTTGGATTTCAGGATAAAATCGTCATGTATAAATGATTTCATAGGGTTACTCGTATAATGATCTTAAAGAGAAAACACAAAGACTTTCTTGCATCCAATCTCAGGCATGATATTTTGCGCGGATTGCCCTCCTATATGGGGCGGGCCAATATTTGAAAATGCTAAATTCTGTCAGAATAGGAATTTCACCATGAGCGCGATCACCTTTGAAAATGCTTCTGTAACGGCAAAAGCCAATATCTACTTCGACGGCAAAGTGGTGAGCCACACCCTGGTCCTTCCCGATGGCACCAAGAAAACACTGGGCCTGATCTATCCAGGCACCTACACGTTCAATACCGGGGCTCCGGAAGAAATGAAGATCATTGCCGGCACCTGTAAAGCCCGGCAAGCAGGCGTCGCTTCCTGGACTCCCTATGCCGCAGGCACTCAGTTCGATGTGCCGGGAAATTCCAAGTTCGACATTACCGTAGAATCCGGTATCGCCGAATACATCTGCTCATTCAAAGCCTGACCCGGTTTCGGTAAGCGATGAGGATCAGAATTTCCAGCACGAGTGCGGACATCTGAAACAGGATAAGCCGGCCTGCAAAAAGGCGCAGGGTCCGCAAATCGCTGACAATCGGGATGGAATAATTTGCATAAAGCACTGCCGAAATCGTGGCGATCAACAACAACACCACGTACAAGGGCAAATGAGTCCTGAAATCAAGAAAAGTGGCAAGACTCGCCCCAGTCCGGTTCAGAAAAAACCAGCGCACATATTGCGTGACCAGCACCAGCAACAGGCCAAATGACATGACGAACTGGAGCAGGTCACACAGCGGCATCGCCCGACCATACACCTGC
This sequence comes from bacterium, assembly GCA_037143175.1. NCBI lineage: Bacteria > bacterium. The sequence continues at coordinate 35,326 of JBAWZF010000006.1, read as the reverse complement.
AATACCGGTTCCCTCAAAAAGGGAAGCCGTTCGGCGAGCAGGCCATAATCATGGGTGAAACTATCCAGCAGCAAGTGGATAAGGATGCCGATCACCACCGAAATAAGAATGAGAAAAAACCGTTTCAGCGGCCAGAATCCAAAATGGCCCGCATAGGGTACTAATCGGCGGCGATGGGCCAGAGGAACCAGATATAAGAGAGGCCTTTTTATGAAAGCGTGAAATCCCCACAGGACAAATAGGGCCAATGGCAGGGTAAAAAATACGATCCCCTCCGGCGAATGCCCCCAGTTATTGTTAGTCGAAAGACGCAAATAATACAGAAAATCCGGAGCCATGCTGCCGACGACCAGGGCCGACATAATCAAGCCCAGTCGGGCCAAAGGCGCAGCCACCGCCACATGTGAAAGTGTAAAAGGCATCGAATCTCCGCTCACCCGGCCAACTGCTTACTGCATACTGGCTTTTCGGTATATATACCCGTGCCTCACCTTTTTGTCGATACGCCGTTGACATCGCTTCGGCGTTTCTCTATTGTAACGCGACTTTTTCGCAGGCCGTTAGCTCAGTTGGTAGAGCACGACACTTTTAATGTTGGGGTCGTGGGTTCGAATCCCACACGGCCTACCACCCCTTTACAGGATGTTCAGATACTGAACATAAAGTAGAAAACACTTTACTGATAAGGACACCCATGAAATTCGGAATCATTGGCGGCAGCGGTTTATATCAACTCGAAGGACTCGAGAATGTTAACGAAATTTCCCTGACCACCCCCTTCGGCCAGCCCTCCGATGCTTATATCCATGGCACCTTAAGCGGCATTGACATTTATTTCCTGCCACGCCACGCCCGGGGACACCGGATCCTTCCGGCCGAAATCAATCACAAGGCCAATATCTGGGGCTTTAAAAAACTTGGTATGGATCTCGTCATGTCAGTCAGCGCTGTCGGCAGTCTGCGTGAAGGCATCCGCCCGCGTGACATTGTTTTGCCCGACCAATATTTTGACCGTACCAAAGGGTCCCTGAACCACACCTTCTTCGGGAACGGCATCGTCGGCCATGTTTCTTTCGGTGATCCCACCTGCCACAAACTCCGGGAACTCATGGCCAAGGTTGCCGTCGAAGTCGTCAGTTCGCTGAAACTGGGTGATATCGTACGCCTTCATAAAGGGGGTACGTATGTGAACATGGAGGGGCCCGCCTTCTCAACCCGGGCGGAATCGAACTCCTACCGCCAGATGGGCTTTGATATCATTGGCATGACCAGCCTGCCGGAAGCCAAGCTATGCCGGGAGGCTGAACTCTGCTACCTGCCCATGGCGATGGCCACCGATTACGACTGCTGGCGCGTCAGCGAAGAGGAAGTTTCGGTTGATATGATCATCCAGACCCTCACCGCCAACACCGCTCTGGCAAAAGAAATCATTCGCCGCTTTGTCGCGCAACTTCCCGCGAAACACGAGTGCTCCTGTCAGCAGGCACTGAAAAACGCCATCATGACTGATATGAAGACCGTGCCACCCGCCACACTGGAGGCACTAGTGCCTCTTCTTGCTAAATACCGCTAACGGTCCCCTACCATGTCTGATCCTTCCATGCTTGCTGAAATTGCACGACGCCGAACGTTTGCCATCATCTCTCATCCGGATGCCGGCAAAACGACCCTGACTGAAAAGCTCCTGCTGTATGGGGGCGCCATCCAGTTGGCGGGCTCGGTCCGCTCACGTCGGGATCGCAAAAACACCAGTTCCGACTGGATGGAATTGGAAAAAGAACGCGGCATTTCAATTTCCTCAACTCTGCTTCAGTTTGACTATGAAGGGTGCGTCATCAACCTGCTTGACACCCCAGGCCATAAGGATTTCAGCGAAGATACCTACCGCGTGCTCACCGCCGTTGACAGCGTCATCATGGTCATTGACGCCGCCAAAGGTATCGAGGAACGCACGCGTAAACTCTTCGAAATTTGCCGTCTGCGCGGGATTCCCATTTTCACGTTCATGAATAAAATGGATCGTCCGGCACAAGATCCCCTCGCCCTCGTGGACGAATTGGAGAAAGTCCTCGGTATCGGCGCGTTCCCGGTAACCTGGCCCCTTGGCAGTGGCGTGGAATTCAAAGGTGTTTATGACCGGTTGACGAAGAAACTGCATCTATTTGAACGGACCGCTCATAATGCCCATCGCGCACCTGAACAGGTTTCAGGTATCCATGATCGTGTCCTTCTGGACCAGATTCCTCCTCATATTCGTGATCCTTGGCTCGAAGAGCTGGAGATGCTTAGCGCCGCGGGTGAAAGTTTTGATGAACAACAGGTGCTTCGTGGTGAAATCACTCCGGTTTTCTTTGGAAGCGGTATGACTAATTTCGGAGTGAAACTCCTCCTCGACTATTTTGTGCAACACGGTGCGCCTCCTCAGCCGCGCATTTCAAGTAGCGGCCCCATTGCACCAGATCACCCTGACTTCTCAGGATTCGTATTCAAGGTTCAGGCCAATATGAACCCCCGACATCGCGATCGGCTTACCTTTGTCCGAGTTTGCTCCGGGAAATTTGTGAAGGACATGGTGGTCAATGACCCCGAAAGTGGAAAACCCGTCCGACTCTCCTACCCCCAGAAATTATTCGGCCAGGATCGGGAATCTCTGGAAATCGCCTATCCGGGCGACATCGTCGGTCTGGTCACCCATAAAGCATTTCGCATTGGTGACACCCTGACAAGCAATCCGGCTATTCGCTATGACGAAATCCCCCGGTTCCCGCCTGAAGCCTTTTCCTTCATCCGTAACTCAGGTGCCTCCAAACAGAAGCAATTACGAGAGGGGCTCGACCAATTGTTACAGGAAGGGGTCATTCAGTCCTTTGAACTGGTCAATGACTTTCAGACGGCCCCGCTACTGGGCGCAGTCGGCCAGCTTCAATTTGAGGTTGTCGCCTACCGCCTCCAGGCCGAATATGGGGCCGACCCCCGGATGGAACCGGCGCCGTTCAATCAAATTCGCTGGTTTTCTCCCAGTATCACCCGCGAAGCCCTGGACAAAATCTATTTAGGCACCGGCGTCAAAATCGCCACGGATATCCGCGGCCAGTATGTCATTCTCTTCCCTGATAAATGGGCCGTTGAATACTTTCTCAAAGAGCATCCGGGCGTAGAACTCCATACCTTATCGCCCCATGCCACCGCGCCAGCCTGACCCGTAAAATCTGTCTGTTGCTTTATCCCTCATCATCCTTTAGATTGCTAAAAGCACGACGATTGAACTGGAGATTATTATGAAGCAGATGAAGCATTCGACACGTTACCATGTGGCCCTGGTGTATAACGCAGGAGCATCCGCTTCCCCTGAGGTCCCAGAAGATACGGGAAGTACAGATGACTTACGCAAGATGATCCGCCGTATGGCCCATGTGCTTCGCAAAGTCGGATACAAGGTCACGATTGTCCCCCTCGCCAACGACCTGCTTGCATTCCAGCGCAAACTGCGACGCCTCCGTCCTGATGTTGTATTTAATCAGTATGACGACGTCGTTCATGGCGCCTTGTACGAAATGCGCGTGGCCGCTCTCGTCCAGATGATGGGATTCCCGATCACCGGCTCCCCCGCCCTCGCGCTGGGGCTGAGTCGCTACAAATACATGTCCGCCAGTTTGCTCCAGGGTGCGGGAATTCCCATGCCGCCCAAAACCGAAATTATCGAGCGCATCGGCGACGTGGACCGCGTCAAATGGAATTTCCCGATCATTGTGCAGCCCAGCCGCGAACATGCCGGCATCGGGCTCTCCCGCGATTCCGTGGTATCCACCAAGTCAGCCCTGAAAGTTAAAGTGCGCGAAATTCTTAAGCACTACCATCAGCCTGCCCTGGCCCAGCATTTTCTCCCCGGCCGTGAGTTCAATGTCGGCATTCTGGGGGGGCGCAAATTGACAGTTCTCCCCCTGGCCGAAGTGGACTACACCCGACTCCCCGCGGAAATTCCCCAGATCATGTCCTATGCCGCCAAATGGATGGAAGACAGCGTGGAGTACCAGAAAACATCCGTCATCTGTCCGGCAGAGGTGGAACCCTACCTGGCGCGAGAGATCAGTGCGATTGCGCTCCGCGCCTTTCGTGCGGTCGGCGGCTGGGGCTATGGGCGTGTGGACATCCGCCTCGACGAAGTTGGTCAACCCCGCGTCCTTGAGGTCAACTGCAATCCGTCTCTGGATGAGAGCGTGGCACTCGCCCGCTCGGCGGAGAAAGCGGGAATCGACTATCCGCACCTGCTCCAGCAGATCGTCAAAACGGCCATGGAAGGCCCCTCGTTCGACGTGGGCGTACCGATGATGTAACTACCCCGTAAACCGCCCGGTATAGGCGAAATCCTTGGCCAATGAAGTGGCCAGCGAGGTAATCTCAACCAGTTTTTCGGTTCCTTTACGCCGGGGCATCCGTAAGTTCAGGAACTTGGAACGATCCGCCAGCTTCTCAATAATCGTCGTAACTTCCTCGGAATCCAATCCTGACCAGATACTGATACTTGAGGCCAGGCGATTCCGATGCTGCCGGATAAAAGAACAAGCCGTACTTTGAGACTCCGCACGCACCTTGGGAAAAACCTGCCGCAGTTTGTCATCCACATAGCCCTGGGCAGCCTCACGATAACGCTCGGCCCGCTGTCCGTAATGCTCAGCCAGGAGCATATTCATTTCCGTCACGGGATTCAGCAACGGCCCCGAAGCCACCACCGGCGTAGCTTGCCGTTTCAGACTTTTCATCAATTTCGAGACAAACATTAACTTCCGCATCGCCGGCCAAAACCGGTATTTGCGTTGCCAACCTGAACGGGGGGTCAACCAGATGGCAAACGTCTCCGCAAAATCCTCATCTGGATGCTTCTGGGCATAGTTTCGCCCATACTGGCTATGAACCAGATGCCGGACGAAATCACGACTGGAAGGATCTGGCAGAAATACATCGCGATATGGTTTGGAAAATTTTCCAAAAATGTCGGTCCAGCCCGGCCATTCCCACAAACGATAGGCATAGTTCAGAGCGTGCCCAATCTCATGACGCAAATACATCATGGTGGTACGGGCATCTTCAATTTCCCCTGTCTGTTCTTCTTCAATTCGTGCCAAACGCCGGTCTGCCAGATAAAAAGGCACCCCTACCGCAGGAACCTCATCTGGACAACCCCAGCTGTCTGTCAGATAAAATTCAGGGATGAAATTGAGTCCTTTAGCCTGAAGTTCACGAGTTACCTGCTGGATCATGGCTTCAAGCGGAGACCCCTTGACCGATAGCGATAGATCACAAATGCGGGTATTAAGCAATTCGTAACGAATTGTACTCCAACTAGTTACAAGTAATTTCGCCTGTGCTGCACTCATTATCACACCTGAGAAATCAATACCGTTGTTATGTTACAGAAAACACAAAGAGCAACGATTTTAACACCTTATCCCCAAAACGGAACCGTTTTTTACAGGGATGCTGGTTAAATATTTTACATATTAAGAATGCAGTATAGGTGAGATTGTCGCCATTCTCACGAAATTGGAGACCATGATAAGTGCTGGCAAGCCGGATGCAGAGACGATCACCAGCGCGATGCCCCTGCAGATGAATAGGCTTAATATTTTCCCGCATTGACAAATGACCTAAAAACAGCCTGAATACCGCCCTTCGGACGGCCTAGGGTGGCTTGGTTAACAAGAACAGGATATAATTTATGGCAAACACTGAACAGATGAGCGGCACCAAGGGATGGATCTCGTACCGTCCTGAAATCAAGGTTATGGATGTTACCATCCGCGACGGCGGCTTGATGAACAATCACAAGTTCGATATCAGCCTCGTCAAATCCGTTTATCAAACAGCCTGTGATGCCGGTATTGACTACATGGAAGTAGGCTACAAGGGCTCCAAAAAAATCTTCTCCCAGACGGAACACGGGCTCTGGAAATTCTGCGACGAGGATATCCTCCGCCAGGTTGTCGGCGAAAAAACGGGCGGCACCAAAATCTCCGTCATGGCGGATGCCGAACGTACGGATTACCACACCGACATCCTCCCGCGCGAAAAAAGCGCCATTGATATGATCCGCGTCGCCTCCTATATCCACCAGATTCCCACCGCACTGGAAATGATCAAGGATGCCCATGACAAGGGCTATGAAACCTGTATCAACCTGATGGCCATCTCCACGGTTCCGGAATCCGAACTCGACGGGGCTCTGGAAGTCCTCAGCCTGTCGGAAGTTGATATCATGTATCTGGTGGATAGTTTCGGCACCCTTTACAGCGAACAAATCAGCGCATTAATGCACAAGTTCCATAAGTTCGCCAAAGTGGGCGGCAAGGAAGTTGGGATTCACACTCACAACAACTGTAATCTGGCTTACGCCAATACCATCGAAGCCATTATCTGCGGTGCGAATTATCTGGACGCCAGCCTGGCAGGCCTCGGGCGCGGTGCTGGCAATTGCCAGATGGAACTGTTGCTTGGGTTCCTTCATAACCCGAAATACCGAATGCGTCCGCTGCTGAAATGTATTCAGGAGGATATTGAGCCCCTCCGGAAGGATTTCTTCTGGGGCTTCAGTATCCCTTATATGATCAGCGGTATCCTAAATCGGCATCCCCGCGAAGCCATGGAATTTATGGAAAAGGGCGATAGCTCCGATATCGTGAAGTTTTATGACGAGATGACGGAAGCCTGATGTTTGAACCGACCCATGAGCATTACATGCAGTTAGCGCTGCGGGAAGCGCAACTTTCGGCCGATAGTGATGAGGTTCCGGTGGGCGCCATTATCGTTAAGGCTGGTGCCATCATCGGGCGAGCTCACAACCAGACAGAACTGCTAAAAGACCCGACGGCACATGCGGAAATGATCGCCATTACCCAGGCGGCCTCCGCCGTCGGCGACTGGCGCCTTACCGATACCGTCCTCTATGTGACCAAGGAACCCTGCCCGATGTGCGCAGGGGCAATTGTCCTGGCTCGCATTCCGATGGTCGTGTTCGGCGTTGCAGATCCGCTGCGGGGCGGGGCGGTTTCCGTCTTCAATATCCTCAATCATCCTCAACTGAACCATCGACCCGTGGTAATTCAGGGTATTCTGGAAAGCCCGTGTCGCACCATGCTTCAGGATTTCTTCCGCAAAAAGCGCAGCGCGAAATCAGAACCTTCTGTTTTGACGTCGTAACACGATCACGCGGGCGATGACGTCGAAGGCGGCAGGCGCAGGGAGGCATTCAGGAGCGGCACATCGGCAAGGACTTTGCCGGTTATTCCCCCACCCAGTTTCAGGAGCTTCTCGCCACTGGGCCGGACCATGCGCTCATAACTGCCGACGGCATCATTAAAGGCATTATTGGCCTTGTCCAAGCCATACCGGATGCGCTCGAAATGTTCGGTAAACTTGGTTACCCGTGAGAAAAGCTCCTGCGCCGCCTCAGCAATCGCCTGGGCATTCTCGGTCTGGGCATATTGCTGCCAGCTCACACTCACGGAACGGAGCAAGGCGATGAGCGAAGCCGGCGTGGCCAGCATAATTTGTTTGCCGGCAGCCCAAACAATCAGATCGCGATCCCCTTCAAGTGCGGCACTGAACAAGGATTCCGCAGGGAGAAAAAGCACGACATAATCCAGCGCGGCCGGAAACTGATGCGGATAATCACGATCCGCAAGGGCCTTGATGGTACCTTTCAATTTCGCTGCATGAATAGAGAGCGCCTCGGCCCGCTTCACGGGATCGGCCGCTTCCATCGCATCCAGAAAATCAAGATCCGGCACCTTGGCATCCACAATGATCATACGTTCGCCCGGCAGCCGGACGATAAGGTCCGGCTTGCTATCACCAGACTGTGCCTGTTCAACAAAATCGCAATGGGCACTCATGCCGGCGGCTTCAACCACACGGCGCAACGTCTCCTCACCCCAACGCCCACGCGCCTGATTCGAGCTGAGCACGCGCCGGAGTTGCAGGGTTTCGTTCGAAAGGGACTGACTTTGCAGGGCTAGCGTTTCAAGATGCTTCTTCACTTCCCCGAGCGTGGTGGATTGCGAAGCCTCGCTTTGCTGCAGGCGTTGCTGATAGTTCTTCAGCTGTTCTTCCAGCGGTTTGACGAGCGTGGCAATGGACTGCTGGCGCTGGGCCAGATCGCCTTTGGCGGATTCCTGGAACTTGGCGAGCGTTTCGTTAGCGAGCCGCAAAAACTCAGGCTGAGTCTGCTTCAGCGCATCAGCACTCAAGGCCTTAAACGCTTCACGCAAATCGGCAATGGCCTTGTCCTGCGCCAGACGCGCCTCTTTTAAGGCCTGGTCATGACGCTGCCGTTGCTCAGCAATCAGGTTTTCCGCAGCGGCATAGTTGGCTTCAGCAGAAGCGCGGGCGGTCTGCGATTGCGTAAGCCCTGCGCGAATTTGCGACAATTCAGATTCGCGTTGAGCGATTTGCTGTCGAAGCTCATTCTCAATACGGCTATCGGGCGGAGAGGCAGAAGCACGGCGCTGGCCAAACAACCAGCCAATCAGTCCACCAAACAAACCGCCAATTGCCAGTCCCAACAGAATATATAGTACGGAATTCATGAATGAAACCTGCCAGTACTGCCCAGTGATGTCAAGATCGGCGAAAGACCATGTACGCAAGTCGGCACGCGAACTGCTATTGATCATTGCATGCTAAACAAAACACAGATTCAGAGCATCATCGCCAGGGGGCACGGATCAATGAAATCAGGCATGCAAATCGGGTTAAACTCAATTAATCAGGATTTGTCTATCAAAACACAAACAATTCTTCGCCTATCAAAGCATTTCGCAATTATGAAAAAAATGATCATGGGCGCGTTGTTTCTGAGCGTAACGGCGCTGACGGTTAACAGTCAGGTCGTAGCCGGTTATTATGCTGAATGGACCGTTAACCGCTATCCCCCCTCAGCGATTCCGATGCAGAATCTGACCCACATCATTCATGCCTTTGCCTGGCCAAATGCCGATGGCAGTATTTCATATCCGTCGGGATTCCTTACACCTGTGCCGGATCTCACACAGCGCGCCCATACGGCTGGTAAAAAAGTCTTAATTTCAATGGGGGGCTATACAGACTCACTGGGGTTTTCGCCCATGGCGGCGAGTGCAACCGCTCGTGCTAAGTTTGTATCCAACCTCACGGCGTTATGCCTGACAAATCACTATGATGGCGCTGACTTGGATTGGGAATTCCCGGAAAACACCACGGATCGGCAAAACCTGAACCTTCTGGTTCAGGATATTCGCACTCACTGGAACCAGGTGGCGCCAACCCTGATGTTGACGATGACCATAGATGCTTCGGATTGGCGCGGAAGATATTACGATGTCACCACACTTCACCCGCTGTTAGATTGGATCGGAGTGATGACCTACTGTTATTATGGTTCCTGGTCAGGATATTCCGGCCATAATGCCCCGCTTTATTCCGACCCACGCGATCCTCTCGCCGCGGGCTCCACCGATGAAAGCATCCGCCAGTATTTCCATGACCAGCGGGGTGTCCCCTATAATAAACTGGTTGCGGGCATCCCTTTTTACGGCTTGGTATTTACCGGAACCACACAACTGTATCAGCCTGCCAGCGGCGGGGATCCCATCTACTATAAGGATGCCGCTGTCCTTAACTACACCTACAACTGGGACAGTGTATCCCAGGTCCCATTTCTCACTTCCACGCTAAACGGCGGGACCTTCGTTGGGACTGAAGATCCAGTTTCCGTTCGTTTGAAATGTCAGTATGCCAAAGCCCAAGGCCTGGCTGGGGTCATGCTCTGGGAAATCAGTCAGGATGTACTCAGCATCGGGAACCAACCTCTTCTCAGCACCATTGGGACAGAGATGCTGGCAGTCCAACCGCCGCCTCCCTCCACCCCGCCCACAGATGATTACGCTACCGGCGAAATCCCGAGCGTCGGCACCATCTCAGGCAGCCGGTCATCCCTGCTCTCGTCTGATAATGTTTATGAGTCCATCAAAGAAGGGCTTTCAGGCGGAACCTCCAGAAAACGGTATTCCTACCTGAGTCATGTCTGGACGTTCACTGTCACCGGCGGCAGTGCAGTGACATTCAATGTGCAGGCCTATCACTCAGCCAACCGCGAGACCGACCATTTTGCTTTCTCCTATTCAACAAATAATGTGAATTTCACCTCCATGCTGACGGTTACCAAAACACTGGACGACAACAGCACACAAACCTGCCCCCTTCCGCCCGCTCTGAAGGGGAAGGTTTATATCCGGGTTCAGGATACCAATCAAAAGGCAGGCAGCACCTCCCTGGACACCATATATGTAGACCAGATGTTTATCAGGTCTACGCCATAGGGAACATCACTCTGTTTTGGCTCTTGTTGTGGGGCGGATGTCCCATCCGCCTAGTTGACAGTGGGGCCAGCAGAGAGGCGGATGGGGACATCCGCCCCACATTAACTCATCGTCTTACACCCAACTCTTCAGCCCTCCTGGTGCCAATCGGAGATGCGCCCCTCCGGACTCCTTTCTTGACTTGCCGGATGCTTTCAGGGGAATCTTGGCGCCATGCCCAATGGAACCCCTACTACGCGCCGAGTGGATTACTTCTCCAAAAGGATGGATGTCGTCGTCCTGCTGAAGTTGAGCCAACAGTCCAATATAGAACTTCATGCCCATGAATTTTCAGAACTGGTAATCATCACCGGAGGTCATGGTAACCATTTCACGGAAACGGGGAAATTCCCGGTATCAACCGGCGATGTGTTCGTGATTGATCCCGGCTTGGCCCACGGCTACCGCGACACCCACAATCTGTCATTGATCAATATTCTCTTCAATTTTGATCGCCTGAGCATCCCGCTGGTGGATCTGGCGGAATCTCCGGGATTCCACGCCCTCTTCCGCCTTGAACCCCACTACCGGCACGAGCATGCATTCGAAAGCCGCCTCAAACTCGACTCCAAACAACTCAAGGAGGTATCCCCCCTACTCGCCCGGATGTATCAGCATAAGCAGTCCGTACAGCCCGGCCATGACTTCATTCAGCTATCCCTCTTCATGCAACTCGTGGGGATCCTATCGCAAGGCTATGGGGAGATGGTATCGGCCCCCTCAAGGCGACTGATGGATGCTGGCGCGGTGTTCAGCCATATTGAGCGCCATTTTGACAGGGCCATCACCACCGCCGAACTCTGCCGCATCGCCCACCTTTCAGAAAGTTCCCTGTTACGAATGTTTCATGAGACAGTCGGCACCTCCCCTCACGACTACCTGCTCACCATCCGGATCAACCACGCCCGCAACTTGCTGGCCACCTCTCCCGACAAAATCACCACTATCGCCTTTCAAACGGGGTTTTCCGACAGTAATTACTTCGCCCGCCAATTCAAAAAACGTACCGGCCTCTCCCCCGCCGCCTACCGCGCCAGAAACAGCAGTAAAGCCTGACGGTTTTGTGCTACTGCTTGGTGTTTCTGTCATGGCGGATAAACCCACCCTGTGACATAGTCCCCTCCGCGTTGCCCGGAAAAGCACGCGGCTCAACAGGCCCATTCATGATGAAAGGTTAAGTTATGAAAAACACTTTGCTTAATGATTTTAAGAGTCCCGGTGCCGAATATCGAGGTGCCCCCTTCTGGGCCTGGAACGGCAAACTCGATCCCGCTGAATTGCGCCGCCAAATCCAGGTCATGCAACAGATGGGCCTGGGTGGCTTTTTCATGCACTCCCGGATCGGCCTTGCCACCTCCTATCTCTCCCCGGAGTGGTTCTCCTGTATTGATGCCTGTGTGGACGAAGCCAAAAAATTAGGCATGGACGCCTGGCTTTACGATGAAGACCGCTGGCCTTCCGGTGCCGCAGGGGGCCTGGTCACCAAAGACCAAAAATATCGCATGCGCAGCCTGGTCCCGAAAATTTCCGAGAAAGCCTCGGACCTGAAGTGGACCTCGGATACCGTCGCCGCCTTTACCGCGAAGATTGATGGGACGTCGGCCAGCCAAGTCCGTCGTTTACCAAAAGGGAAGGCCGCCCCGAAATTAGCCGCAGGCGAAAAACTGATCGTGTTCGTCATCGAACTGCAGGGCTGCAGCAACTGGTATAACGGCTTCACCTATCTTGACACCCTCAGCCACGAGGCCGTAAAGGCCTTCATCAAGGTCACGCACGAGGCCTACAAAAAACACAACGGAAAGGAATTCGGCAAAACCATCCCGGGCATGTTCACCGATGAACCCAACCACGGCAATAAACTCGGCCACGACAATAACACGGGTAACCCCGGCGGCCTTCCCTGGACCGGCTCCCTGCTCAAGACCTTCCAAAAACGATATGGGTATGATCTGGTGCCACACCTCGTGGAACTGGTCTTTGATGTGGACGGAACAGGGATGCACCCGGCTCGCCTGAATTATCACGACTGTGTAACCCATCTGTATGTGGATGCCTTTGGCCGCCAGATTTTTGAGTGGTGCCAGAAGAACAATCTCAAATTCACCGGTCACCAGCTCGAGGAAGACACCCTCTCCAGCCAGACCAACATGGTCGGTAGCTGTATCCGGAACTACGAGTTTATGCAGGCCCCGGGTATGGATCTGCTGACCGAGCACTGGCGCGTTTTCAACACCGCCAAACAGGTCACTTCGGGGGCACGGCAGTTCGGCGCCAAGTGGCGGCTGACCGAGACCTACGGTTGTACCGGCTGGGACTTCCCGTTCGCCGGACACAAAGCCCTGGGCGACTGGCAGGTGGCGATGGGCATTAATCTGCGCTGCCAACACCTTGCCTGGTACACCATGGAAGGCGAGGCGAAGCGGGACTACCCGGCGGGCATTTTCTATCAGTCCCCCTGGTGGCAGCTCTATCCGAAAGTGGAAGATTACTTCGCCCGTATCCACGCCGTCATGACCCGCGGCGAGGAAGTACGGGACCTACTCGTGGTTCATCCCGTGGAGAGCATGTGGATGCAGGTTAAGATCGGCTGGCGTGGTAATCCCGAAACCCATGCGATGGACACCCTGCATTCGAAATTAACCGAAAACCTGCTGGCCCAGCATCTGGACTTCGACTTCGGCGACGAGGAACATCTTGGCCGCCTCGGCAAAGTGGCCAAGCAGGGCGGTACCCCGATCCTGCGTCTCGGCAAGGCGACCTACAAGGCTGTCCTGGTGCCCCAGCTCAAAACCATGCGCCGCTCTACCCTCGCCTTACTCAAGAAGTTTAAGACTGCAGGCGGAACGGTAGTGTTTGCCGGAACGCCAGCTGGTTATGTGGATGCCCTGAAGTCCGAAGACGTTGCCCAATTGGCCACAAGCTGTCCGCAGGTTCCCGCCACCGGTGCGGAAGTTGCCGCCCCCCTGGAAAAATCCTGTCGCCGCGTATCGATTTCGGATGCGGCCGGGAACGAAATCGGGGTTGCCCTCTATCTGCTCCGCGAAGATCGTGACAGCTTCTTCCTGTTTGTCTGCAATACCAGTGAAGATTTCGTCAACGCACCCGGACATTCCATGAACCAGCCTCTGGTCCGCGACCGCAAGTTGGCCTTTGCCGATGTACGCATCCGCGGGTTTGCCGGTTGCACCGGAACGCCTGTTGAGTTGAACCCCGAGACGGGAGCCACCTCCGCCTCCGAGTTCAGCCGCAACGGAAACGGCTTCGAAATTCGGACCAGCCTGCCCGCCTTGGGTAGCCGCATGTTCTTGATTCCGAAGGTTACGCAAACCAGTATTCCAGCCGTGTCGACACCGACGCTCAAAACGTTGCGAACCGACAAACTCGGAGGCGAGGCCTGGGATATCACCCTTTCCGAGTGCGCGAATCTGGTCCTGGATCGGCCGCGGTACAGAATCGGCAAAGGCGACTGGCAGAACGCCGATGAAATCCTGCGGATCGACCGCGCCGTGCGGAGTTCGTTAGGCATTCAGCACCGTTCCGGGAATATGGTTCAGCCTTGGGCGCAGCCCCACAAACCGAACCCGAAGCGGACTCCAGTCTCCTTGACGTACACGTTCGACTGCCAGGCTTTGCCATCAGGCGATCTGTTCGTCGCCCTGGAGCAGCCTCAAACGTTCCGTGTATCACTGAATGGTGTTCCGGTGAATCAAACGGCTGAGAGTGGTTGGTGGGTTGACTTGTCCCTGCGCAAGCTGCCGTTGGATACGGCCCTGTTAAGACTGGGAAAGAATGAGCTGACATTGGAATGCGACTATGAAGAGACGCATCCCGGACTCGAAATCGTTTACCTGCTCGGCAACTTCGGCACAGCGGTCAATGGAACAGACGTCGCCATTACCGCCCTGCCTACCAAGCTTCAACTGGGTGACTGGGTGCCGCAGGGGTTGACCTTCTACTCCGGATCCGTCAGCTATCGACGCTCTATCGATCTGAAGGCGGCCCCAGGACAGCGTCTATTCATCCGCGTGCAGGAATACCGGGGCGTCGCAGTGCGGGTACTGGTCAATGGCAAGGAAGCCGGAATTGCCGCCTGGGAGCCGAACGAGGTGGAAGTCACGGGGCTCGCCGAAGGGCTTGCGGACGTGCAGATCCAGCTTATCGGCCACCGCCGGAACTCTCATGGCCCGTTCCATCTGAAGGAAAAATGGCCGCAATGGACCGGTCCGGGTGAGTTCACCCGGGGCCCCGACAGTTGGTTTGACGGATACCAACTTGTACCCTGCGGCCTCATGGCAGAACCTGAGTTGATTGTACGCGGCTGATAGACAATCTTGATCTCAAGCCCTCCAGCAGGGCTTGAGATCAATTCAGACCTATTTGAGAACGCGTGGCAACAAAGCCCCTTTTAGCGGCTGTATCCAGCAGTCCTTGGCGGGATCGTATACACCAAACCCGGAACAAAATTCCCAATAGGTGTACCCCATCTTTCGCTTCATCGCAGTAGCCGCGACAAAACGCGTCCATCTTTCCCGCGATTCCATTGGGGCCTTGTTGAAGGCGCCAAATTCTCCCAGATACAAAGGCCGACGATGTTCGACCGCCCAGGCGATCGCGACATCGAAATCGTGTTCAATCGCCTGTTTCTCCGCTGTCGTCCCGGTCCACCGGGTTCCCAACCATTGTTTCGCATCAGGACCAACCCAACTCGCCCCCTGATGAGTAAACGCAAACGGACTGTAGTAGTGGAAGGTGACAATCAAGTGGCGGTCCTGCTCTGGCAGAACCAGGTCCTTCAATTCGCTGATGCCATTCCAGCCAACCGGACCAATCACAATCTCCCGGGTTGGGTTCGACGGCCTGACGACCGCCAAGGTCTCGACTAACAACCGGTTCCACTTGTCGGCCAGCAAATTACCTCTAGGTTCATTCAGCAATTCAAACAGCAATTCAGGCGGCTCATTTTTATAGTGTTCGGCTATTTGTTTCCACAGCGCCAGAAAGCGGGCGCGGTGTGCCTCCGGCTGATCCAGCAACTCGTCGTAGTGGTGCATGTTCAGGACCGTGTGAAGCTGTTGTTTGAGTGCTTGATGGACAGCCCAGTCCACCTTGGCAAAGAATTTTGGATCAATGCGGTATGGAGGTGTGGCGTCGGCAAAAGCCGACCACCGCACGGGAATTCGCACGGTATCAAAGCCGGCGTCCTTGATCTGCGCAAAGTATGACTCCTTGAGCATCACCCCCCAAGCTCCATCAGCGGGGGCCTCCAATGCATTTCCGAGATTCACACCACGGCCTGGCAGCGGCTTCAGTTGCCGGAAGAATGGATCTGCCATGATTTTCGCCAGATCAATGCGCTCCACAGTAACCGCACGAATCGAGTCGACCTCAAAGCGATGAGCACGGCCGGGGCGATCCAATAGCACGCGCATCGAGACGATTTTGGTGAGATCCATGGGGTGGCCGGCAGTGCCATGCCACATCCCGAAGGGCACGACGAGCACGGCCTTCCCTTGTTCCGAAACCGTAACGGACGCGACGTTACAGAACTTCTCTCCATCCGAACCCGGATTGTTAATACTGAGCAAAACACGGATTGGCACGTCTTCCGGGTTCCGGACATCCATTTCAACCGCATCGTACCCTGCCAAGTCCCAAACGCCTTGGCGAGGGGCGATCAGCACCCCGGGCCAGTTGGCTTGGGCCTCGGTGGTTATTTGTAATGCCTGGCCCTCCTTGGCGGGGACTAGGGAGGCCTGAGCTTGGTCCGGACTGAGCCGTATCGCCCGGGCATCTTCAAAATCAACGATCATTCGCGGCGTCACGACGGGGCTATCCGACGCCATGACCCCTGCCGCCATTGCGACAGCACTGACCCTCACGGCCAAATTCAGCATTTCACGAATCACTCTGGATTGACGATTCATTCGGCGATCACCTCGTAAACGAAAGATAAATAGGCCCTCTCGAAAAAGCGATATGTTTGTCACAATCCAGTACTTCCGCTATTCTCCCAGTGACTCATGACCATAAAGGCACAAATCAAGGCGCTTGCCACTGAACTTGGATACCACGCTTGTGGCATCACAGGGATGCAGCCGTTTGATGACTATCAGACAGCGCTCAAGGAAAACGCCGAGCGCTTCCCCGATGCGGCAACGCTCTACCATGACATGGAGCGTCGCATCAATCCCGCCACCTTCGCGCCTTGGGCGAAGTCCATTGTCGTGGCCGTCCGCCGCTACGGCAAATATGATATTCCTGAATCCATTACCCGCCATATCGGCCGCAATTATCTGTGCGATCGCCGCATTAAAGCGTGTCCGGATAATACTCTGCCAAAACGCATGAAGCAGGGGCTCATCGCGCTGGGAAACCGGGTTAAAATCGGCGGCATCCCCTGCCGCGAGGCGGCGGTCCGGGCCGGACTCGTGAAAATTGGTCGGAATGGGTTCGCCTATGCCGACGGATGCGGCTCATGGCTCAATATCGAGGCCTGGCTTATCGACACCGAACTGGAGCCCGACGCACCTTCACCCCCGGAGGCCCCCTGCCCAACTGGCTGCAAGGCCTGTCTGGACGCCTGCCGTACGTGTGCCTTGACGGAACCCTATGTCGTGGATATGAAACGCTGTATTGCCTATCTGACCTATGAGGAGTCGTTGCCCATTCCGCAGGAATTGTGGAATAAAATGGGGCCCTGGATCTATGGGTGTGATGACTGCCAGAATGCCTGCCCCATGAATCATGGAAAATGGAAAGCACTTGAGCCCGCCCCATGGATCGATTCCGTCGCCAGCCAGTTAACGCCCGAATCCCTGGCGTCCATGGATTTGGTAACCTACCAGAAACTCATTTATCCGCTCTTCTGGTATATTTCCGAGAACGACTTAGAACGCTGGCACAAAAATGCCCACCGCGCTTTACTCTAAAAAGAACTAAACTACTGAACACGCAAAACACACGAAAAACTAGTTTCGTGCATTCCGCGTGTTTCGTAGTGGCTCTATCACCCTGCTTGAATTATTTCTTCTTTTTGACCGTGGCGGCAACGGACTGCTTACGCTGGGCCATCGCTTTATCGGCGGCATCCGCATTGCGGCGGGCCTCATCTTGATTCTGCTTCATCTCTTCCACGGTCTTGGTCTTGAGCCGAGCCGCGCCTTCGGTGCTGTGAACCCCGAGTTTTTCCTCTGAGGCAAACCGGGCCTTAGCCGCCGGAATCGCCTGCTTATACTGCGGCAACCACCGGGCCTGCGCCACCAGCATTTCATCCACCATCTGGGAAATTTCCGGCGGGTTACACACCGCGGAGGTGAGAGGATCCATCAGAACCGCCTGCTTGAGAAGGTTAACATCCCCATGAACCGCCGCCTCAACCGCAAGCCGCTGCACCGAGATGGATGCATTGCAAACGGCCGCACAACCCAGCGGAAGATCCCCGACCTGAGGAACGCTGAGTCCATTGCGATCAACATATACCGGCACCTCCACAATCGAGTCATCAGGCAGATTAGTGATACACCCGTTATTTTGCAGATTGAAGTGTCCGCGATAGACGCGGCCCGTCTTCAACGCTTCGATGATGTAACTGCAGTGCTCATGACTACGGTTAGCCGCCGAGAAGACCGTGGGTTCACCTTTGATCCAGTTGGGGAAATCTGTTTCAAACCAGTTCCGACCTTCGGTGCAAACCCGCAGATAACCACCGGTCTCACCATTGATCCAGCTCCCCATGTCGATCCATTTGTTCAGCTCTGCAGGGCGCTTCCGGTACCAGGCAACATATTCCGAAACGTGCCCGTTGGATTCGGTCGTGTAGTACCCAAACCGCTTGAGCATATCGATGCGGACTTTCTCAGACTGACTGAAGGCGGGATGCTTCTCGAATCCCTCCAGAAGCCGGCTGGTCCAGTCTTCACCCTTATAGATCACCTGAACGTACCAGGTCTGGTGGTTAATACCGGCACAGATGATATCCACATCCTTTATGTCGATATTGACGTAACCCTTCTGATCAGGCTTCTTGTTATCATTGACCAAAAGCTTGATCACCTCGGTAATCTGCCAATGCCCGCCATGCACTCCGTGGCACAAGCCAAGCGTAGGCACACCACCATATTCAATCGCCGCCCAGGTATTCATGGCATTCGGGTTGGCATAATTCATGAACAGACAGTCCGGGGCAGCGACCTCGCGGATATCTTTACAGAAGGCCAGAATCTGCGGAATGTTGCGCTGCCCGTACATGATCCCACCGGTGCAAAGCGTGTCACCCACACATTGATCCACGCCGTACTTGAGCGGGATATCAACATCCAGCTTGAAGGCATCCAACCCGCCGATACGTGTCGTATTGATTACGAAATCCGCGCCATCGACAGCTTTGCGCCGGTTATTCGTGGTAATGATTTTTGCAGGCAGCTTATTGGCCTTGATGTCGCGACGGGCCAATTGTGTGATCATGTCAAGATTCTGGGCATTGATGTCCATGAACCTGAACTCGGCATCACGCAATTCCGGAACCGACAAGGTGTCCTTCATCAGTCCGCGTGTAAACCCGATACTTCCCGCCCCAATAACCGCAATCTTAACCGACATTTTGATTCGCTCCTGTTGTTGAAACTTAATACCCCTTCCTCAATTTCTGGTTTTCAATTGAAGAATTACGCTCTATCATACACACCCATATGAGTGATTGTATTCAAATTGATGGTGATTCCGCGCTAAAAAACATAAGAATCGTGCTCAAGGCCGGATTGCCGTTGCGGGAAACAGGATTCAGCCGTATCACCAGCTACCCTAAACATCGTTGCGATATCGTGGCTGAAGGCATTGTGCAGGAACGTGGCCAGCGCGAGTACGACTACGACAACCGGAAACGGCACAACTCCTGCCTGTTCCAATATACTTTCTCAGGGGAGGGTAGATTCCAGAGCCTGCCGGGCGGCAAAACCACTCGACTCACGCCCGGAATGGGATTTCTGGTTCCGTTTCCCTCCCCCACCCGCTATTGGCTTGCCCCCGGAACGGAATGGGAATTTTGTTACATCATTATCGCAGGTGATATGGCGTATGATCTGGTCAACCTGTTGGTTCGCATGCATGGATACTTATGGGAACTCCCCGCAACCCACCTCGCCATCGACCTGATCAAAGGCCTTCACCGTCAGGTCCTGGCAGAAAGAATTCCAGATGAGTTCGAACTGGCCGCTCAGGCCCATCGATTCCTGATGGAACTCTTCCGCGCGCACCGGATGCCAAAGCCCAGGGTTTCGCCCGCGGTAGACCGCGTGCTGAAACTGGTGGAGCGGGATTATCGTGATCCTGGGTTATCGCTGGAACAAATTTCAAGGGAGGCCGGATACTCACGCCACCATTTCTCCCGCATGTTCCGCCGCGAAGTGGGAATTAGTCCCCACGCCCATCTTCAACAATTCCGCCTGCAACGTGCGCTGAACCAGATCACTACGACGGAATTACCCATCAAACAAATTGCCCTGGAAAGCGGCTACCGTGACTACGCCTATTTTTGTAAAGAGTTCAAGCGCTGGACCCATAAGACCCCCCTCACGGCTCGCCGCTTCGGCGACCTGCTCAACCTGAGCACGATCCACACGGAATAGAAAACCCTCAATCCAACGGCAATTTGGTTGTGGGGCCCAACGAGCCGCAGACATAGCGTCCCGACCGCCCGGCCATGGCCTTACGGGCATTGGCGACGGCAGCGGTGTTGATTTCCGCGGTGCGATCCCCAATGCCGTATTCATCAAACACAATGCGCGAAACACCGAAGGTATTGGTTTCAACGGCTTGAGCGCCGGCCTCCAGAAATTCCTGATGGAGTCCCGTTAGTGGCACCCCCGGCAAGGTTCGAACTTGCGACCGCCGGATTAGAAATCCGATGCTCTATCCAGCTGAGCTACGGGGGTAAAGGCTATAAAAGCCCAATAAAACTCGGTTTTTCTAAATCCGCGCAAGCGGCAAAGAATGCTGCTTGACTCCATGTGGCACTTTTGTGTACCTCTATCCCTGCAAAACAGACGGAGGGTGCCACATGAATAAACTTGGAACTGAAAAACATGGCGAGAATGTAGGGGCGGAAGCGGATATCGGCAAGCCAAAAAATGATAAGGGCCTCCTGAAACGTACCTGGAAGGGGCCGGACGGTGAAGAGCGGATAGCCTGGCAGGCCTACGCCGGAAAGACGCCGGACGGCAAGCGGATCCGGAAGCAGTTTGAGACGAAGGCGGAGGCCCGCACCTGGTTGTATGCCGAAAAGTTGCGCCGGAAGAATGAAGGGCACGCGGCCATGAATCTGACAGACCGGCAGCGTCTGGATGCCGTCCAGGCCTCCGAATTGCTCACTGCCGCCAATATGCCCGATATGACGATGGGGGAAGCCGTAAAAGTACACATAAGTGCCACACAGGCACTCGGGGGCGCGGCCACGATCCTGGAGGCGGTAAGGAGCTACGCGGCCACCGTTGCCATTCTCGAAGGCACGGCCACCCCGGAGACGGCCGCCAGGTACTACAGAAAGCACAAGGCGCCGGTGGTACGCCGAACCGTGGGACAAGTCATTGACGAACACCTTGCAGATTCCAGAGACCGAAACGTCCGCCCCACCACTCTACGGGACCTTGAACACAGGATGGGGCTTTTCCGGGAGGTGTACGGAGACCGCCTAATTACAGAGATCACCCGTGACGATGTAGAGAAGTGGATCCGAAGCCGCGCGGATAAGTGGAAGAAGAAACATCACGCCGAAATGTCGAACATCACGAAGAAGAATTACCAGGTGCTTGGCGGCGGCCTGTTCAATTTCGCTATCGGCAAAGAATATGTCACTGAAAACCCCTTCACCCGGCGAACGCGCGCCCGGCACCATGAAGACGAGAAGATGCCGGAATGTTTGACCTGGCAGGACGTGACGGCGCTCTTGAATACGGCCGCCAAGATCGAGCCCAACATGGTGGCGCCGCTCGCCATCGGCTGCTTTGCCGGCTTGCGGACGGCTGAACTCCGGGGCATGGATTGGAAGGATATCAATCTGGCCGCCAAGCGGATCACCGTCATGCCCCACTACGCGAAGAAACGCCGGGCGCGACATGTGACCATTTCCGACAACCTGGCCGCCTGGCTATTGCCACACAGGGAACAGGCTGGCTTTGTGGCGCCCCAGGGGGATAAGTGGCGCTTCCGGTTTGATCACGTCCGGAGGCTGGCAAAGACACGCTGGCCTAGCAACGGGATGCGCCATGCATTCGCGTCTCACCACCTGGCCATGTACGGGGATCCGGCCCGGACCGCCTTCGAGCTCGGGCACCATCGGGACACGTCCATGCTCTTTGACCATTACCGGGCTCTTGTGACGAAGGAAGACGCGGAGGCCTATTGGGCTATCATGCCAACGGAAGAGCCTGGCATTATCCGGATGACAATTGCACAGGCAGGATGAAAGAATTTCCCGCTGGCGGCAGTGACCGCCGGGGGATGAAAAGAAGGTGCCCCCGAGGTGCTAGAACACCCCGAGGGCGGTGCGAACCGCACCAAGCATAGAAAGGATACGGTTCACGATGAAGACAGTAGCACGGCGGAAGACGGCGGGCAAGGCGGCGGAACAGGCGACGCGGGCATACCTTGCCGCATTGATGAAGGCGGACGGGATCGCCCCGGAGTCTCTCCAGATGTTCACGGTGGTGAAGGGCGATTTTCCAGAGCCGGGGAAGATGCCGGAATCGTTGCCGACGGAATATATCAAAACCCTCACGAAGCCGCAAAATTGGAGGAAGGTAATCGCCCATATAGGCCTGCTCACCAAAGGCGGACCATTTGAACCCGCCGTTTACCGGGCGAAGCAAAGAAACAAGATGGTCGTAATACTCACGGCGGAGAATTCCCGGAAGTTGCGGGAACTGGCTGACCTTGTTTCCTCTGATCCGGTCCACCTGGTAAACCTGATGGTCGGGGAAGAGCTCGACAGCTACCTTGACCCGACATCGGGTATGTTGGAGACAACCATTGATGGGTGGAAGTATAAGAACGCCGCAGAGGCGCAGCGCGTTGCTGAGGCTGTCAATGCGCGGAACGAAACAGGCGGTTATCATACCTCACTTTCCTGCAAGGGCCGCGAACTGGTACACCGCGAATACCGCAAAGAAAAAGCGGATACCCGCCGTTGGAGTAAGCGGTATGATTCCCACAAGGTGGCCTGATTGAAATCGCCCCGGCCGGGATCGCCCTGGCCGGGACACCCTACCAGGAGAAACACGCGATGGAAAACAAGCTAACTGACTCGGATGGGATGCTGCACGCGCACGCGGTGCCCATTCACGGCCCGGCCTATCTGGTGAAGTTGAACAGAAAGGCGGCTGACAACCTTGAGCGGCTTTCAAGGGAGCACGACATCACCCCGGAGGATGCCCTTACGGTGGCCGCCCTGGTGATGCTGAAATGTGGCAGCGGTGACTGCTGGGCTGGCGATTGCTTCCGGGAGTTGCTTCAGGAAACGAATGAACCCGATTTCAAGTTTATCCATGCGGCCGGATCCGGGAGGAAGCGGGCATGAAGACACTCACACTTGATGCAGGGACCGCCAAGGCCTTGGAGGAGGCCGCCAAGACCGTCTGCAATGCAGAGCCATACGGATGGCTTGATACAATGTCACCCGAACGAACGATTGCCCTCTATGCCATTCAGGCAGTAGCTGAGGCCATTGTGAAGCACGGCCCGATTCAAGCCGATACACTCAAGGGATTGAAGGTGCGCCTTGAAGAGCCGGACGCCTTCGAGGCTGATCTTGAAGCATTGCTTGTGAAGAGGAACTTTTCACCCCCATTGTAACATCAAACCAGAAAGGCAATTATGAAGCAGAAATCAAAGAAGCCCGTCTTCAACTTCGTGGTTGAGATTGTCCCCATGAAACCCAGCGCCCTCCTGCAGGCCGCCGGGATCATTCAGGATGTAAATAGCCTGGCGCGGCGCCTTCAGCTTGAACAGGCCGGAAAGAAAGGGTGCTGAAATGGAAATCCCGCTTAACAGTCTGACGGTAGAGGTGCTGGAAGAGGCCGCTTTCATTTTGGGATTAGAACCCAGCGACCTGGCAACCAGGATTATTGAACAGGAAATCATGGGGAGGTTTTCACATCCCGAAAGAGGCTTAACCTGGCTGCATTCATTTTTCGCAACCATGGAGTTTACCAGCACCGCCGATGCCGAACAGATAATGGACAGAATACATGAGCGTGAAAAGGCACGGGGAATCGATTGTGAGACAACCAAATTCATGATGCACAGGAACGCGGAGGGCCTTTATTCCGTCGATATTGAAGCCATGCGGAAGCACATTGAAAAGGTGAAGGCAGAGGTTGCGTGGATTCGCCAAAAGGCAGAAAGGCTTAGCCAACAAAGAAGGGATGCGGAAGGCCCCAGCATTTGAAACCAAGCGCTCTACAGCACCCCACGATTGACAGCACGAATACGAAAACCGCATGATGATTTCGCCCCGCCCTCATGAAGCGGGGAAGCCCTGCCGGTCCTGGCCGTGTACCAGGATCGGCGGGCACCTTACACGGAGGTGAGACGATGAAAAAAGACACCAAGAAAAGCCCAGCTAAATCCACCCCGCGCGGGGATGGGATTACCATCATAGAGGTTTCGCTTGCCGACAAACGAATCCTACAGCGTGAACTTAAACGCCTTCGCAATGTGAAGCGCGGAAAATGGAAACAGTCG
The DNA here is from genome assembly GCA_037143175.1 of bacterium. Classification (NCBI taxonomy): domain Bacteria; species bacterium. The sequence continues at coordinate 11,201 of JBAWZF010000006.1, read as the reverse complement.
GACACCGCATATCAGAAGGTTTGCGATTGTCACGAGGCGAATCCCGGGACAACGAATAAAGAGATTCACCGGCTAACGGGAGTAAGCATCAGGACAGTCCACCGCATTCGCGGACGGATGCACCCCGGTGAATACACCATTACCACTACCACAACGCCGCCGTGATTCTTTTTTGGTCGTAACGATTTCGCGCGCTCAAATGCTTTCCTGATTGAGCCGCTTTCTCCCCTCATTTCCCTTGTTTTATAGGCTCTTGCCGAAATTCTGCCGCTTATATATGTGGCAGACTTCGCCCCTTTCATCCGCCCGCATTCTTGTGCGACGTTCCAGTCAGCACAGAGAAGCGGGCCTTTTTTTAGGCCTGGTGGCGGAAGAAAAAAAGAGGAGGTGGCAGGATGACAAACAACGTGCATAGATTGAAAGTCGCAAGGACGGCGGCCGGGTTGAATCAGTTTGACCTGGCAAAGCGCGCCGGTTGCTCAGAGACGGTTATTTCAAAAATCGAGACCGGACGGCTCACACCAGCGCCGGACCTCAAAGCCAAGATCGCCACCGTCCTGGGTAAACCGGCATTCGAGCTTTTCACCCAGTAGGTACACCATGAAAACCATTGAACCCACAACCCAAACGCCAGCGCCGGAATACTTGCGGGTACCCCAGGCGGCAGCCCGGTTCGGCGTCTGTGACGCCACCCTCCGGGACTGGATAAAGCGCCGGATCATTCCGGCCTTCGCCCCAACACGCCGGACACTGCTAATCAAGGCCATAGACGTTGACAAGGCGCTTGCCCGCTTCCGGGTTGGAGGCGTTGCCTAAAATGCCTCTCTCGAACCGCCCAACACCTTCCGCCACCGATAACCCCTCGCCATTACCGGGCGGTTCTGGCGCTGGGGCCGGTGGCGGATCCTCTTCCGGATTCCTGAAACTAATGCGAGGGGAGGCGACAGTCGAACTGATGAAAGATCCCAAGGCCTTCACACTTCTTGCCCTGATTGCCTATCGCGCACGACGTGAAGGCGGGTTTTCCCTACACAACCTGAAGCCAGGGGAATCATTGATCGGAGACTATGACGCTTGCGGATTTACTGAAGGCGAGTACCGGGCCACTAAGCAAAGGCTTGCCGCTTGGGGTTTCATTACGTGCAGGACAACGAACAAAGGAACCATAGCGCGCTTAATAAACACGGTGATTTTTGACGCAAACACCACCCACAACAACGGACAAAACGACACCCCAACAACGGGCCAACGACGGACCAACGACGGACGAACAACGGGCCAACAACGACTAACAAGAATTAAAGAAGGGGAAGAAGGGGAAAAAAGGAAAGAGGGAGAGGGGGCCGCCGCGCGCACACCTTTTTCTGACGACGGCTGGGACCTAGGGAAGGTACTAGAAATAGCAGCATCCCCCGACGTGGCAGTCACCCAGGACATGGCCCGAAAATGTTTTGACCACTACGCCGCTAAAGGTTGGGTCGATAGCAACGGCAACGAAGCCGGCAGAACCATCAGCGCCCTTAAATCACTCCTGCGAAACTGGAAGGTACGGGAACCGTCATTCGCCAAGGCGCACGGGATCACGCCAGCCTCTACACCCAGCGCCCCCAGGGCAAAGAATTACGACGACTTGGTCCCGGAGGTCGCGCGGGACCTTTGGAACCATCGGGAAGACGATCAGGCATTCCAGCGCGTGCTGCGAACCTGGCGGGACAAAACCAAGGACATCCCAAAACAGGACGGCATGAGCGTGATAGACAACGCCCTCGACATCGTTAAGCGAAAGCGCCAGGCAGGCAAAGGTACATCATGAAACGCAACACCACAAACGACATCATCGTAACGACATCAAAAAGCCCGAATGTCACGGCCTGCAATCTTCCCCGGCCCCCTGAATTTCAGTTCACGGAGGGCGGGGAGGTGCCGGAGATAGCCAGGATCCGCGCGGAGGTATTCGAGTCGATGCGTAAGTTTTTCTTGGATGACCAGGATTTCACGAAAGCCCGGCGAACACTTGAATCTCTCCGTTCAAGGGCGGACACAAGCAGTTACCACGCGCTGGTTATCCTGGATGAGGCCCGCAAGGCGCTTTCATCCTGCGACAAATCAGAGGGAAAAATCAGGGAGTACCTGAAGGGATGCGCGTTATGATCTTCAAATCAACAAAGACACTTGCCCCCGGACGGTCCCTCATTGCCACCCTGGACACAAAGCATGACCGCCCATTGATCGAGTGCCGCGGCGGCGCCGATGTAAACGAATTGGACGCCGCTGTCCCTGCCCTGATGCAGAACTTGGCGGACAAGGCCCGGTTGCCGGTACGCTGGAAAGGTGCGGTGTATTACCCGGTGGCACAAAGCGACCACCACCAGCCAGAGGAGGAAACATGACCTTCGAAGCCTCTACCACCTTGACGCCTGGCTCCGGAATCACGGCGCGGCTCACCCCTGGAGCCAACAGGGTAGACATTGAAGTCATCGGGCACCCGGCGCCGGAAGCCGTAGTGATGGCCGTGCCGCGCGTGCTGCAGCTCCTAGCCGACAAAGCACGGCTGCCGGTCCGGCATGGCGGGCAAGTATACAGGCCGGTTCCTACACCAGCCTTGAATTTCGATGTTTGGGGCGAAGGAAAAACAGAAACCATTTCAGGCGGCATCATGTCGTTTGATGAACAGAAATTGAGGATCAAATGACCGAATCGAGATTTGAACGGATGCAGAAAAATTCAAAAACCTATTCTTTGCAGGCGCTCAGGGAAAAACTATTCAAAAAGCCTTCCTGGTTATCCTCAACGCCCCGCCTAATCAACGATGATGAAGAGAATCCGCCGGCGGCCTGCGCCGTCCATGAAAAGCCGGTGGACCTGACTCGGGAACAGGCCATCAAGCAGCATACCGAAAGGTTAGGATCGATCGAGGGGGAATTGAAGAACCTCCAAAACGCGGTTGCAATCCAAACGAAGAAAATCACACTGCTGGGACAACTCCAGGAAGCCCAGGCCACTTTCTGGGGCGCGGATGAGGCCCGGCGGATCGAAGCGGAGCTTGTGGAACTGGAATTGCAGTTTAAGGCCGTGACTGCCCCCGCTGGCATCAAGCCGCAATCCGCCGCTCAGTCTACACATTCGCAAACATCCGCCCCGGTCCGGAACTACACGGCAGAGGAACAGGCGAAGCTCAACGAACTCAGTGACCGGCTTATTAATGCGCTGGGAACGCCCCGGGAATCCGTTGTGCGGAAAGAGGTGCGCAAGGCCATGCAGTTGGCAGGGCTTTGACCATGATGCCCGACTTTGAGCAAGCGGCCGTCCCGGTTCCTGGCTGGAAGGGATGGACGGGGCCTTCTCCGGAGCGCCGGGAAAAGAAGGGCTCACCCAATCGGGCAGACTGGCACGATACATGGGGGAGAAAAGGAATTTCCGGGCGCAAGGTGCGGCCGGGTGAACAGCAACAGCCTAACAAGGCGGAAAGTGGAACATGAAAAAGTTACGGACACAAAACACGCTCGGGTGGATGAGTGCGGCCCTGCAGACCAAAATCGAGGCTACAAATCGTGACGCGGCACAGCTTAACGCCGATCGGGAGGAACATGCCATCGTCATGGGGCGCATTCGGGAGACCGCGTCAACGGCTGATCGACTGGTAGGGAATGGCCGGGTGACTGGCAACGGCGTTCAAAGTTGGATCATGCCGGGAACTTTCGCCAGCGCCACGGACGCCACCCGGAAGGCGGAGGAACTGCGGGCGGAACGGTTGCGCCTACCGATTGAGGGATTGCGGGTCCTTGGCTACCAGGAATCACTTGTGCATACGGCGCGCCGGGAATGGCAGGCATACGTCGAAGCGCTCAAAGGCGCCCTTGAAAAGGCACGCGCTGCGGCCCGGAAGAAGGTTGAACAATTCAAAGGCCTGAGTGATGCCGCGCGCGCCGTTGAAATCGAGACGGCCACACAGGCAGAGGCCGAGGCCTTCAATGCCCAGGTCTACGATTCAGAGATGAAGCGTCCGCTTATCCCGGAGCATGTTGTCCGCTGGGATTCACGTGAGTCCGACGAATTGCGCGTCGAACTACTGGAAGAGTTGCGTGCGGCTTTCATGCGTGAGGTGGGTTGATGTTTTACCCCGTTGCCAGCAGAAACAAAGCGTTCAATCCTCAGAGGGCGCCAGCGAGTGTTGGCGTCAACGCTGGCAACGGGGTTTCTATTTTCGAGCGTGGCCCAGGTGGCCCGGCGTGCGTGTGCTCAATCGCCGTCTCCCTTCGCGGGTGCGAAGCGGTCACCTGGGCCTTTCGTTTCACAGTGTTTCAATTTGCCACGGCGGCCAGAGGATGTGCTCAAAATGGGTTTCGGGCTCCTATGCTCCTCTCCCGCGGGTGCGGGGGCTTGCTGCCTTGGCTTCTTCTTTGTGTGCTGCGCCTTCGCCAGTGGTGTGCTCCACTGCCTTTAACCTTCGCGGGTGCGATGGTGCGATGGCGCAGCCTTTTTATCAATGAGGCATCTGCCCCACGCAGGAAGGCAGGGGGACCCCTCCCCCGGTTTAGGTACTTCCAGAGCAAAAATTCACAAGACTGCACAAGGCGACCTCGACATCCTATATCGCGTTAACCTGTGACACTTTCAATTTTTACACAAAAACACGTCTATGACTGAAATCTTACCCAGAATCCTGGCCTACATGGATGCCCTTCTCCTGCCTGAACCAGGGGAAACGCCTGGCGGCGACAGCATGGCAAACCGGCGGGCGCAACATGTTCAGGATTACCACCTTCACGGGATCCCCTGGCGTCCCACTCTGCTGGATCCGGAACGGACGGCCAAACAGGCGGAGCGTGACCTTTCCTCACTGATCGCTTTCGGCATGGTCCTGGCACCGAATGAGCGGAGGCGGGAACATATCCGCCTGACGCCATACGGGCACGCCCTGGCGCGCCTGCTGACTGGCTGGGATTGCTCGATAGATCGGGCATTCAGCGTCATAGAGGTTATGCACAAGGCGCGAAAGCGGGCTGCATGGTGGCAAGGCCGCCCTTGGTTATCAATTGTTTTGACCCCCAGCGTGCGGGCGGAGGTTCTGTTTGCCTTGGGACATGGATGGATTACGGCGGATTCCGACCAGTACGGCCTTGTCATGTTTTCGATTACGGAGGCCGGGGATGATGCTCTTAAAAGCGGCATGGTAAACGACGTGTCCGATAAAGCGGTTTCCGCCTTCCGGGACATCTACAAAGACACCTACAAGGCGGCACGAAAGATCATCCAGGCGTTGCCGTTGCTGAATGAATCTGATCTTCACATCTTCATGCCAATGCCTGCAGGAGGCTGGGGCCTTGGTGGTGGACCGCGTGCGAGATCGGGAAAGCGCTCGAACGCCCGGGAGGTAGACGGTGATTGATTATACGGCAGATGAAACCCACCCCGGCAGGAATCGGAGAAGGAATATTTAGATGAATATGAACATTAAATTTTCGCCAGGAACGTTTGACCGCCTGCGCCGCTCTGCACAGGCCCGGTCCAGGGTCCTGAATGAGGACATGCGAAAGACGCTTACTAAGACCAGCATGAAGATACTGGTAGCCCTTCGAGCATCGGCAAAAGTCTCTCCAAAGAAGCGGGATTTGTACGAAACCAAGGCCATGTCGATGGATAATCGCTTCCGGCACACCCGCATGCAGGATCATATTCAGGATTGGTACAAGCAGCACGGCGCACCGAAAAAAAAGACGGGCAGAACCTTGCATCCATCACAGTACACATCGAAAGCCGAGAGAAGCGAAGACTTTAAATTTGCGGCAATAAAACGTCGATTCGCCGGTGAATACAAACTTTTCCCCATGCACGGAGTAGAGAAGGTATCAGAAGCCGAAAAAAGCAAAAAACTAATCATCAAGAAGCAGGGTCTAGCGCGATCGTCTTTCACCTGGATGATGGGAAAACTTGGAAGCGGCGCGGCCTCAGGGATCGCCAAACAGAGAGAAATTACTGGTGTGACTAATGTGGCTAAAGAGTCAACCCAAAGCGCAGGATCAACAAGGCTTTTTATTAAAATGGTTAATGAGCTCGGATACATAATTTCATCCCTGCAAGGGGGAAAGAAAGACGTGTCGTCCGCACTGGAACGTGCCCGAAACATGTTGAGAAGTGAAACAAAGAATGCATTGAAAAGGATGGTTAAAAAATGAGCAACACGATAATGACAGAGAAGCCGAAACTTCATCCAATGGCCGCCGCCGCCATTAAGTCCCTTGAGGCAAAGGGACTAAACCCCACACCCGCCCATGTCCTGTGGATTCAGGATGCCGCCTTACGGATGCGCCGTAAAAATGACAGGCGCATTGCTGAATTAATTGATTGGCCAATTCCATGCGGCGGGGTTTCCCTCTACCCTTTTTCAATTGGGGCCATGGAGTGGATGCGGATGCTTGATGAGGATCTGCAAAATCAAACTTTCGTTCAAGCCTTCGCGTGCGCACATGCGAAAGATCGGGCCGCGCTTTCCAGGCTTACGGAACGGCGGGAAATTATTCGGGCAGTCCGTGAATGGCGAAAACACATTACGGCGTCTGAAGCGGCAGTTTCGGCGGTTCTGAATACGTTTATAGGGCGAGATTCAGAAATGGTTGAAGTTGATGCCATCGTGCCTAGAATTGCCGAGGCGCAAGAGCGAGCCTATCAGGTCGAATTTGGAGCGTTCATTCTGGCCCTTTGCGCCAAGTATCCGGGAACCATGCCAGATTATTGGGCCTTCCAGGTTTCCTTTGATTTCGCCTGCAGTGCCATGGCCCGCCCGGTTGACGGGGAGAATGAGGAAGGCGTGACGGGGCGTGACATCACCATGGGGGTGGCGTTCCGGTCCATCATGGCCCAGATTGAGCGTGAACTGATCGAAGCAAAGGAGGCAACCCATGGGTGAACGAATGGAAATGGAGATTGTCGGGAAGAACTCCACCGGCAAAGGATGGGACCAAGTAGAACAGGACGCAAAAGCGCGCGCCAGGCGGATCAATAACACCCTTAACTCAGACGGTGGGCTCTTCGGGGGAAAGCCTGGCGCTGACAAATCAATGCAAGGCAAAGGATTCATGGAGGCTTTCGGCAAGGCCATCCGTGGGGACTTCTCCGGAGCGATTGAGGATATGCAGGCCCGAATGGGTGCTGGAATGAAAAGTATGACCGGCAAGGCGTTGATATGGGGGGGCGGGATCGCGACGGCACTGGCTGCTGGGTGGAAGGCCGGAAAGGCTCTCGATGATATGTTTGGCATATCTGACAAGGTGGCCGCCGCATGGAACCGGGCCGCCGTGGTGGCCGGGTATGCCTGGGATAAGTTCTATAAGTCCCTCCGGGCTAAGCGCCTTCAACAAGAGGCCGAAATACAATCCGCCGTTGAAATAGGGGCAAAGGTTTTCGACATCCGGGAAAAGGCGAAGATGAAGCGCATGTCTCCGGGTGAAAAGGTGAATTACCTGGAATCCGGCATAGAAACACTTGAGCGCACATCAAGAGCTTCGGGCATTTCATTGGATGAGCAGAAAGAACGCAAGATCATGCTCGAGGAAATGAAGTCTGATTATCAGGATGCGCTCGATGAAATGAATAAGGCTTGGGAGGAATCCTCCAAAGCTGAGTATGCTGCGCAGAAGGCGGCGGAAGATGAAAAACTAGCGGCCAAAAAACGTAACGCCGAAGTTGAGCAGGATTTTGTCCGGATGGGCATTCGGGATGAAATCACCGCCATACAGGATGCCATTAAAAAACGCGATGCTCAAAACGCCGCTGATATGGCCGGCCTGGAAGCGAGAAAGGCAAAACTGCAGCAACTTGCGGCACTTGAGAACGTATGGAAAAATGAAGGGGCCATTGCTGCGGATCCCAATAACTGGCGCGCCCAACAAAAGGCGGATAAAGACGCCGAACGCGAAAAAAGGCGCCGTGAAAAAATGCACGCAGAGGCCGAGGCGGCCATTGCTCGGGGCGTGAAAATTCCACATCGTTGGCAGGCTTTACTTGATGCGGATCACGCCGCTGAAGCTGCCGGGCAGGCAGGGAGGCAACTTAGGGGGCTTGAGAAACTTGCTGCCGAGGCACAAATCAAAGCTCAAAAGGATATCGAGGGAATGAGAAAAAATCTTGATGGCCTCAATAAACGCTTGGATGCAGCGTTAACCATGGGAGGCGGGGCTTAGTTGTTGCAAATGTGAGGCGCGCACTGGCTCGGTTATCAGAATCGTGAAGATACTCTTACCGATGCCGCGGGCCGCTAAAAAGTGGTGATGAATGGCTGAAGCCGCTCTATACCTGTCAAATTGGCAAACGCTGGCGGCCGCCGTGGCGGAGCAAGCCGTCGTCGATCTTATGGACCATCACCGAACGATCCGCACAGATGCGGCAGCATTTATCAATGCAAGCGACTTCAAGGATTACCTCACAATGGCGGGAGTATGCCACACGGCCGCCGCGTGCCGCTTGTCTTTGCGCCGCCGCGGGATCCTGCTGGAGAACTCCGCACCCGTTTCAAGGAAACGGAGCATTGCGTTGAAGTTGCCGGATTCCTCCCGCGTATCCCATTCAGTCACCAGTGAAAATCCAGTGCTTGCAGAAACCCAGGCACCGGCCACGGCACCACGCGAAAGCCACCCGGCCACACTGGAGGAAATCCCGCTTGCCCTCCCGGAGGCGACACCGCCTATGACACAACCTTGTGTCCCTGGTAATGAAAAGCTTCATGGGGTGGAAGTCATCAGGCTTTGAGAATGGCACGGCAATGACGGCGCCAGAAGGCGAAGCCCTGTCAGAATCCCCCCAGGCGGGGCGAATGGTGCCATAGGCGGGCTGCCCCTGTTCTGATGTGCGATCGTGGCAAGATGCCCAGGTGCTGGCACGTCTTGACAGCATGAAGTGACTCTTAGAGAATCATCAAATGGAGCTTCGGAAGAACATCACCATTGAGGATATACCGGTCATTTGGCAAACAAACATGACGGATGAGGCGTTGCGCAGTCTATACCTGGACCTCGCGTGTGATTCTGATTTCCAGAATAGTCATTTGAGCATAGGGGGAAGTCGAATAAAGCTTTCACTTTTTCATAAAAGCATTCCCTTCAGGGACGGGGCCTGCATGTGTATTGGTTTCGACAACCAAATCACCGCCATTTATCGTACAGAGGCAGAGTGGAAGATATTTCTAGCGCGTAGATCCGAGGTTAACGAACTCCGGATAGAGCAACATGATGAGAAAAAAGTCGAGATCCTGCTTTTCCGTACTCAAGACGATTACTTGAAAGAAAAGATTGCGAAGAGCCTCACGGCGCGGGACGCACCTGGCATTTTCACATTGGTTTTAGAGCGGGTGGCACTTCGAAAGAATAACGAGGGGTTGAGGGTTCACCTTTATACTTCCGGATGCTGGGATATTGAACAGCACACTATGGATGCTCTAAGGCAGATCCCGGACATTGATGCCGTGATTCACTTTTTCGCTGAAAACAACTGGGACATTTCATGGTTTGAGAGTTATTGGGAGGCGTACTTCTCATTTCATTTCAGAAGGATAGAGGCTTTAATGGACCTCCGAAATGATCCTGGCTGGCTAGCCAAAGTGAGGCAGTATCCGGAGTATGAAAAACACTTGGCGCTTACCCTGGACATTCAAGAGAAAGCCCTCTTGAAATTTCCGTGTAACGGTCGCCTTTTTGCGAGCGTAATCAAGTTTTGGGAAAGAAATGACCGGATTGCGCAAGCGATTGAATTCTGCGAGAGGGCGATCAAATATTCCCTGTCTGATGGATCAAAACAAGGATTTCAAGGCAGATTGCGTCGTCTTGAAAGCAAGTTGAGGCGGGCATCTGGTATTTAAGGGGGGGAATGTCAATATACCGCACGACGCCGGAGGGCCGGATCATTCCCCCCCCCAGGTAAGGCAACAGGCCAGGACCGGCACCAGGGCGCGCGGCCATTCATAGTCGGCACGATCACGGCAAGGCGGGCAGGCAGGTGGACGGTATTCCCGCCTTGACCCGAACAGGGGGGCCGTGCCAGACTATTTGCATGACAACGTTGACCCTTGACCATAGCAGTACCGCCCTCGATAACGCCTTGCGCCACATGCGGGCAGATCATGAGGCCGTAATGATCGAACAGGACGGCCGTGTCATTGCCGTACTTGTCCCGCCCGAGGAATATTTGCCGGTGAAGGATGCAGACATCCCGCCGGAATTCTGGCAGGGGTTGCGGGAAGCACAGGCGGGAATCGGCGTTGACATGGAGACGGCCCTTAATGAGCCCCCGCCCGGTGTATAATTTCAAGGCAACGCCGCAATTCTGGAAACGATTCTACGCCCTGCCACCGGCAAGCAAGGAGGCAGCGCGGTCTGCATGGAGAGTCTTCAAGATGGATCCCTTTTCGCCAAGGCTGGGAACTCACAAGATCCATGGCCTATCGGCGCGGGCCGGGCAAACCGTTTACTCTGTTATTCTGGGCCCCGACCTTCGGGCCGTCTTCTATATCCAGGGTGACACGGTGTGGACATTCGATATCGGAACCCATTCCGTGTATCGCTGAATTTACGCCACAGACTAGCCGCCCCCTTTCACTTCGCCACTGGCCCCCCGGCAGCCTTTACACCCGCCCGGATGCCGTTTTGTATTCCGGGCAGACCACGGCGCGGAAGAAATTTCAGTGAATTCCGAGAGGTTGAAAAAGAGCTATCAATTGAGCGGCCGTTTTGTGGCTCGCTTGTGGCATGGTTAGAACGGTAAAGACTGATAAACCTTTAACAACCTTGTATGAGCACAATACATAAACCCCAATAAATACGCAAAAGCCCAATAAAAGCGGGGTTTTTAGGTGCATTAGAAATCCGATGCTCTATCCAGCTGAGCTACGGGGGTATGAGAAGAACGGGGCAGATGATAGGGAGCTGTGGGAAGGCTTTCAAGCCCAAATGAGGAAAAAGGATATCAAGCGAATCATTCCAGCCAAGCAAGTGAATAGAAAGTCCATGCTTTATCGGTGAACGGCATTCAACCCACTTTTCAATCAAAGACGCAATAGGAGAAAGAGATATATGGCAAATCAGGAAAACTTAGCGGTTCGGTAAGAGGCAAGCACACGGAAACAGGAAAATTCTAAAAATTCTGAATGGTTGGGTTCTCTGCGATTCAGACACTGGGGAGGGGCTCGGGGGGTGCCAACCCTGACCGTTAAA
>JBAWZF010000005.1 GCA_037143175.1 bacterium | reverse complement strand
GGAATGAACAGTTCGGTCGCGCTACCGCGCGATTGAACTGCTCTTTTTAGGATAATAACCCCCGGCACTCTCTCTTCCTTCCAAGATATCCTGGAAACAGGGGCGGGAAACACTTGGCGAGGCTTGTCCGAGCCGTGCCCATACTATTGTGCTTTTGGAGTCAGAATAAAGACGCTCTGGCATAACAGTTCTGACTTTATTGAGACTTTTCATGGATACGGCTCGACAAGCCTCGCCCTCCAGCAAGATAGCGCGGACATGCCGGCGGACAAACCCAATACGAGCGTCTCAGCTCTCTCGTCTTACTCCCAAGAATACGTTTCTGAGGGGACGCCCGAGACCGTTATGAACGCGCGCATCACGCCCTCTGTGCCTCTCCCTTTCCCCTCCCATCCCAACTCTAGCTTGCCGCGCCGTAGCTTTGCGAAGGCGGGCTAAGCGGGTGGTTAATTCTTTTTTTGGGGGCCGCCAGGGACAGTTCCTGTTCCTTACGCTGCACGGTTTGGCGATTTAGTGATTATCTGCCATTTCATTTCGATCGTGTCAGCAGACAAATCAGCCCCGCAATTCCATTCGACGAAGTATCCGCCGTTAGACACCTTTGTAAACTCATTGATGTCACGTAGAGGCTCGAACGCTTCATACTCCAGGTAGGGCCTCATGTCGAACGTTCCTATTCGTCCATCGTTCGAAATAACGGTCAATATCCAATTTGATTCCGGTGTGATGTGAGCAATGATCATTGGTCGAGTCCCTTGATTTGGAATGGATTTTTTCCATTTACGGTAAGTTCCCAGTCAGCAAGCAAATCCTCGCGATGAATTTCGATCCACGCGACAACTAGTTTATGTTTGTTTGAGGGAAGTTGGCCCGCAAGTACTGTGCCATCAAGAATCGAATAGACCGCCACGCTGCCCTGGTAATCGGCGTGAATGTGTGGCGCATGGTGCTTTTCCGCATCTCGAAAAAACATCCGTACGAGAATTCCGTAGAACATCGAGATTGTTGGCATGATTTTTTATCCTCTTATTTTTCAAATTATGATGTTTGGGCGGAGGAATCAAGCCTCGACCTCTTGCGGCTAGCCAGGCACAGTTCCTTTGGGGGACTCCAGGGACAGCAGCCGATCCAATCATTGTCAGACGGGCCTTGCGCCGTTGGGGAAGATTCCCACGCGTGTTTCGTAGTGGTCTTAGCGGATTCGCTCGGGTTACTAACGGTTCTGGAATAATCTGGACATGATCTTGGAAGAACCACGCCTTATCAGGCGCGGCTACGTAATCAGGCGCGGCTACGTAGCTGCCGCTGATAAGCGGTGGCAGGATCATGTTTGGATTATCATGAGGCCTGGAGGGCGTCCAGAACTGCCTTTGGTTGCTTTTCCACAACGCATAGAAGAGCTCGTGCTGGCCCATCAGGCTCCCGGCGGCCTTGTTCCCAATTCTGAAGTGTGGCCTTGCTCACTCCAATCAGCAGGGCAAACTGACTTTGGGATACATGCAGTCCGCTGCGAATTCGTTTAACATCCATCGGGGTGTACTTCCGGACCCGGCTGGGTGATAACTGTCCCTTTCGAATTCGGTCAGCCTGCGAAAGGCTATCGATCAAATCATTGAATAACTCTTTTTTCATGTTACCACCTTACTGACAAGCCCGCGCAGAATCCCTAATTCCCTTGCCGACAAATCATCTTTCTGGGTTTTCCCATATGCCAATAGCAAATAAATTTCATTTTCGCTGACAAGCCAATAGTAGATTACCCGTATTCCGCCGCGTTTCCCTTTTGATGCCGTGCGCCAGCGCACTTTTCGTAACCCCCCGCTGTTGCGAATTACATCACCTGCACTGGGGTTAAAGATCAAGGCCTGCTGGAGCCCTAGATATTCATCGTCGGACAATAGGTTAATAATTTGTTTCGTAAATATTGGTGTTTCAGTGAAAACTATTTCTTTACTATACGCCATTGGCTTACACTGTCAATAATTCGTTACTTATAGTTAGTGCCGTGTCATATGCAAAACTATATAGCAGCGAATATAAGTCAATAAGGATTCGCCCGGGATAGTTCCCAATTAATTCTTGCGCCACTGGGTAAGATTCTCACGCGAAGCCGCGAAGTCGCGAAAGGGGTTGTTTAGATCTGGGGTTATCAAACCTTTTTTTCTTATTCGTGTCTTCGCGGCTTCGCGTGAGGAAAACTTGTTTTAAGGATGACCGTGCGTGGTCGGGAAAGAGAAGGGGGATTACGATTAAGATAGCGATTAAGAATGTGGCTCATGCTCATGGTCATCATCGTCACACGTATCATGCACTGATTTCCGTGTAATTCTTTCCAGCAGGCTTTCGGCGGAGTCCGAGGAGGGTTTGCCTGCATCCATTAAGTCGATCCGCTCCTTTAACATGGTGCGTTCCGGGAATATCGTCAGCACGGCTTTAAAGTTCTGGATCGCTTCGGCACGATCGCCTTTGGCCTCATGGAGGAAGCCGAGGAAGGTGAGGATTTCAGCCCGATCAAGGGCGAGATCCGCCGCGTGCTCGGGGTCGCCCGGGGTGTGGGTGTGGAGCGTGAGCGCGGAATCAAGCAGAGGGATGGCGTCGTTGAAATGGTGCGTCGTAATGGCCAGTCTCCCTTTTTCGAGGGCGATGCGATAATCACCGGGATTCAGTCGCTGAGCCTCATTCAGGATCTCTTTGGCGAGATCCGGCCGACGCAACCCTGTGCCAGCCCAGAAGGCGGACACCAGAAACGCGTCAACATTATGGGGGTCGGCCTCGGTGGCAAGTTTGAGCCAGGGGAGGATTTCCGCGCTGGCATCGCCTTCGGCATGGGCATGTTGCACGGGAAGGATGTCGGCCTGCCACCGATGAAAGGGGCCGGGAATGTCGATGGTCGCTTCCTTGTGAGCAACACCCTTATGGAAATACATATCCGCTTCATTGAACAGATTCTGGCTCAATGCCTGCCGGCTCCCGCCCAGCAGCAAGTCCGCTATGCCTGACGAACTGCCGGGCTCAAGGTGCAGTGAGGTCAGGTGGGCGGCCAGCGAAAAAGCGAGTGCCCACGCACTGAGCACCAGAACGATTCCCCATGCTGAGGTGCGGGAGGTCACAGGATGTCCCCGCGCGAAAACCGGCGTTTGCGATATCCCAACCACGCGAGCGCCAGGAAGACCATGGTCATCAAGGTGGCATAGACAAGAATTTCTGCCAGCACGATCCCGTGAACTGAACCCCAGTCATGGACAAGGCGGCGGCGCAGGTCGAATAGTTCAAAATGCGGGAAGAGATAGTAGACCGTGAAGAGGGCGTAACTGGTGACGCCTTTGGCCTCCACCAACATGGCGGGGACGCGGGGCAACAGCAGGAAGGCGGCCGCCGTGATGAGATAGGTCGTTACGGTGGCGGCATCGCGGTTCAGCCGGGTGGAAAACGCCAGCCCGAGTGAACTGATCAGGGCGAGGGCCGCGGCATGGAGCAGGATGGCTTGCAGCAGGGTGGCAACGTGGAATGCCCCGCCTTTAATCCAGACGGCCAGCCAGACGGTCAGATAGAAACACAGGAGTGACAAACAGGTAATGGTCCAGACGCCGAGCCATTTCCCGATGATCAAGGTCAGGCGCGATACGGGCTTGGCGAGCAGGGGAAAGAGCGTCCCGCGCTGTTCTTCCTGCGGGAGTTGGCGGACAGAGGTGTTGACCGCAAGGATCCAGGCCAGGACCCAAATGGCGAGAAGCCCCATGTCTTTCACGTAGCCGGTGACTTGGGATAGCCCGAACACATCGAACGAGAGCAAGCCCGCCAGAAGGGTTGCCAGCAGAATCAGGAGCACGGAGAGTTCTTTCCGCCGCACCATCTCAAGCCAGACAACACCAGCCAAAGTAATAATTTGTCTCAATTTATTCATAACTTTTCATCCTTTTTCGCATGCGAATTTGGAGTGCGGCGGCTTGACGCCGCTTTTCTTTAGCCCGGCTTGACGGGCCACACCAACACTGGATGAGGCGCGTCAAGCCGCCGCACTCCAAACAAACCTTGTGTAGTGTGCTATGGAGGTCGAGGAGAGATTACGATTAGGAATCATTTGGCTCCGCTTGTAACTGCCTTGATGAAAAATCGTTCCAGATTTTCTCCTGGTGCGACCAGGTCACTGACCGGGCCTTCGGCGAGCAGGACGCCTTGCGAGAGGATGGCGACGCGGTCGCAGGCCAACTCAACCTCGGACAATTCGTGGGAGGAGAAGAAAACGGTCTTCCCTGCTTTTTTGCGCTCGGCAATAATGCGGCGGATATCCATGCGGCCCAGGGGGTCGAGTCCGCCTGTGGGCTCATCGAGAATCAGGAGTTCGGGGTCGTTAATCAGCGCCTGGGCCATGCAGATCCGTTGACGCATGCCCCGGGAGTAACCGGCGATCCGGCGGTCCGCGGCGGCGGCGAGTCCGGTTTCGGTCAGGAGTTGACCGGCCCGCGCCCGGATCTCGGAAGGCGGCAGGTTGAACAAGCGCCCCGCCATGGTCAGGAGTTCACGGCCGGTGAGAAAATTGTAGGTATCCGGATTCTCGGCAAGATAGCCGATCTTTTCACGGGCGATGGTCTCGGTGACGGCTTGTCCGAAAAGCCGCGCCGTTCCCTGGTCGGGATCCTGAAAGCCAAGCAGGACCTGGATCGTGGTGGTTTTGCCCGCTCCGTTGGGGCCGAGAAACCCGAAAACCGTCCCCGGCGCGACGGTGATCGAGAGGTCCCGAAGCGCGTGAACCGTGCCTGCAGGGGAGGGGAAGGAGACACTCAGGTTTTTGATCTCAATGGCCGGATTCATGGTCATCTTTTTAGCATAATGATCTCATTGAAGTCATTCAGATAATAATGTAGCGTCCCCGTTTTGCGAATGGCGATTTTGAGTGAGCCGGAAGGCTCTTGTTCTTGATCCTAATCGTAATCTTAATCTTAATCGTAATCTTGTTTGGGCGTTCATGAGGGCTCGTAGGATTAAGATTACGATTAAGATTACGATTAGGATTAATAGGGAGAAAAGATCATGTACATTGGTGTTGATTATTATCCGGAACATTGGGAGCGCAAACGGTGGGATGTCGATGCGCGGTTGATGAAGAAGGCAGGGTTCAATGTCGTGCGCCTGGCCGAGTTCGCCTGGGCGTTCATGGAGCCTGAGGAGGGCCGCTTTGAGTTCGGGTGGCTCGAGGAGGCCATGGCCGTGCTGCGGAAACACGGGATCTCTGTCATTCTCTGTACCCCGACTGCCGTGATGCCTGCCTGGTGCGCGCGCAAGTATCCCGAGACACTGGCGATGCAAAAGGATGGGACCCGTATCGTCTGGGGCGTTCGCAAGAACAACTGCTTTTCCTCCGGGGCCTACCGGCTGCTCTCGGAACGCATCACCAGCGCCATGACCAGGCACTTCGCCGATGCCCCGAATGTCATCGGCTGGCAGACGGATAACGAGTTCGGGCATCCTGTCTGTTATTGTGATACCTGCCGGCGGACGTTTCAGGAGTGGCTGCGCCGCAAGTACCTGAATGTGAACGAGCTGAACAAGGCCTGGGGGACGCATTTCTGGGGGCACTTGTATCGTGAGTGGGAGGAAATCACCATCCCCGTGGATAATGGTTCACACAATCCCAGTGCCTGTCTTGACTGGCAGCGTTTCTTCTCCTGGCAGAATGTGAGTTTCCAGCGGGATCAAGTGAAGATCATGCGGGAAGAATGTCCGAAACATTTCGTGACCCATAATTGCATGGGCTTGTTCAGCGACCTGAATTATTACGATCTGGCGGAAGATCTTGATCATGTGTCCTGGGACAACTATCCCATCTGGGGCAAACCCGAGATTCACTATGGAGCCGCCGCCGGGGCGGATGTCATGCGTGGGCTCAAAAAGAAAAACTTCTGGATCATGGAACAGACCGCCGGACCGGGCGGGTGGGGCTCGTTCAATCGCAATCCGCGTCCTGGCGAGATCCGCGGTGTGGCCTATCAACAACTCTCCCGTGGGGCCGACGGCACCATCTGGTTCCGCTGGCGTTCCTGCACCGCAGGCCGTGAACAGTACTGGCATGGGTTGCTGGGACATGACGGGGTCCCTCTGCGCCGCTATGACGAGGCCGCGCAGACGGCCAAGGAATTTCATCGGCTGGCCAAGGAGTTGGAAAACACCACGGTCAAGTCGGATGTGGCGATGATCTACGATTACGAAAGCATCTGGGCCCTGCGCATTCAGCCCGGGTTTGCCAAGAATGATTACCACCAGGCCATGCACCGTTATTATAACGCCCTGTTCCGGGCCGGTGTGAATGTGGATATGATCAAGCCGACGGATGACTTCAGCAAGTACCGTGTGGTGCTGGCACCTGACCTGTATGTGATGCCCGACTCAGTCGCACTGGCACTTCGTGAATTTGTGAGTAAGGGCGGCGTATTCCTGACGGATTGCCGCACGGGTGTCAAAACGGAGACCAATCTCTGCCACGAACGGACGTTGCCGGGCTTGCTCAGTGAGGCGCTGGGCATTTCGATTCCCGAATATGATGCGTTGCCCGAAAACGAGGCGTGCGTTGTGACGGGATTGGCCGGGATGGCGGGAACATTCAATGCGCTGCATTATGCGGATTGGACCAAGGTGCGTACGGCCGAGAAGCTGGCTGGCTTCGAGTCCTGGCACATGAAGGCATTTGCGGCCGCGACGCGGAATCAGTTTGGGAAGGGGACGGCCTATTATGTCGGCACGGTGGTGCAGGAAGATTCGTTCTATGATCTTCTTATCACAAAGGTGTTACGGGATGCGGCGATCCGGCCTGTTGTCACGCCGCCGCCAGGGGTGGAAGTCTCCATCCGACAGGCCCGTGGGCGCAAGTATCTGTTCCTGATCAATCACACCGAGCAGGCGCAAGCAGTCAAAGTGCCGGCCGGCAAGAAAGAATTGATCACAAAAACCCTTACCAAAGACACCCTCACGCTGGACGTGTTCGGTGTGGCAGTGGTCAAATTGTAAAAATTAGTTCTTTATTTTAGCTCAAAGTTTTGGAGTGCGGCGGCTTGACGCCGCTATTCTTAGGCGCGGCTTGACGCGCCGTACGGGCGGCCTGTCAAGCCAGGCCTTGAAAAAGCGGCGTCAAGCCGCCGCACTCCAAAAATTAGATGCGTCTGCCCTCCCTTCCTTGCGGGAGGGGATTACGATTACGAATAAGATTAGGAGATACATATGGTTGCTGAAGTTGATCAGAATGATGCGTTGGATGCCTCGTCAATTCCCCGGTTGGCGACGGAGTTGTCGATTTCGCCCCGGCAGGTGCTGGCTGTTGCCAAACTTTTATGGGAGGGCAGTACCATTCCCTTTATTGCCCGTTACCGCAAGGAAGTGACGGAGAATCTGGATGAAGTTCAGATCGGCAAGATTCAGGAGCGGCTCCAGTATTACAAGGACCTGGAGGAGCGCCGCCAGACCGTTCTCGACTCCATCGGGGAGCAGGGCAAGCTGACCGACGAACTCAAGGCCAAGATCCTGGCCTGTACCACCAAGAACGTGCTGGAAGATCTCTATCTGCCCTTCAAGCCGAAGCGCCGTACCCGCGCCATGATCGCCCGGGAAAAAGGATTGGAGCCCCTGGCGCTGATGATTCTGGCACAACCTGCGTCCGGTAACCCCGATGAGGAAGCCAAAGCCTTTATTGATGCCGAAAAGAAGGTGGAGTCGGAGGCCGACGCGTTGTCGGGTGCCCGTGACATTGTGGCTGAACTGATCTCGGAAAATGCCGATATCCGCGCCCTGGGCCGTCAGTATTATGCCGCCAATGGCATGATTGTTTCCGAGGCGGTCAAGGAGAAGACGCAGGAGCCGACCAAGTTCGAGCAGTATTATGACTTCAAGGAAAAAGCCGTCGATATTCCCTCGCATCGCTATCTGGCGATTCGCCGTGGCGAAAACGAAGGGGTACTGAAGCGCTCCTTCACCGTCGAGTCCGAACCGGTGCTGCGCCGGATCGGGGAAATCATGAAGGTCAATGAGCGGTCACCATTTGCCGTGCACCTGCGCACTGCGATTGAAGATAGTTACAAGCGCCTGATTGCGCCGAGTGTTGAGACGGATGTATCGGTGGATCTGAAGATGAAGGCGGATCGTGCGGCTGTTGAAATCTTTGCCAAGAATCTGCGGAGTCTGCTGCTGGCTTCGCCTCTGGGTGGGCGTGCGGTGATCGCGGTGGATCCGGGGATCCGGACGGGCTGCAAAGTGGCGGCCCTGGATGCCACGGGTAAATTCCTTGAGAATACGACGTTGTATTTGAGTCAGGGGGAGCGTTCCGGAATGGAAGCCCGGATTGATCTAGCCAAGCTGATCGCCAAAGTGCAGCCGGCCGCCATCGCGGTGGGTAATGGCACCGGCGGGCGTGAAACCGAGGCCTTTATCCGGGAGACCCTGAAGAAGGCCAATATTTCGAATATCATGGTGATTCAGGTCAATGAGTCGGGTGCGAGTATCTACAGTGCCTCCGAAGTGGCGCGTGAAGAGTTCCCCGATCTCGATCTGACCGTGCGAGGGGCGATTTCGATTGGACGCCGGCTTCAGGATCCGCTGGCGGAATTGGTGAAGCTGGATCCCAAATCCATCGGGGTGGGGCAGTACCAGCATGATGTGCATCAGCCGCTGTTGGCGCAAAAGCTGGAAGATGTGGTCGTCAGTTGCGTGAATCACGTCGGGGTTGAGATGAATACGGCCAGTGCTTTTCTGCTGGCCCGGGTGTCGGGTGTTGGTAACAGTCTGGCCAAAAAGATTGTCGCGTATCGCGATAAGCATGGTGCGTTTACCAGTCGGGCGGCACTGCTGAAGGTCCCGAGCCTGGGGCCCAAGGTCTTTGAACAGGCGGCCGGGTTTTTGCGTATCCGGGGTGGGGCCCATCTGTTGGATGCCTCCGCGGTTCATCCGGAGCGATATGCCCTGGTTGAAAAGATGGCGGCAGACCTCGGTGTCGAGCTGAAGGAGTTGGTTGGCAATGCCACGCTGGCGGACAAGATTGATATCCGCAAATATGTGAGTGCGGATGTGGGTGAGCCGACCTTGAAGGACATTATTGCGGAGCTGAAGAAGCCGGGGCGTGATCCCCGTGAGACGTTTGAGGCGCCCTGTTTCCGGGATGACGTCAATACCATCGAGGATCTCAAGCCGGGCATGGAGTTGATGGGGATTGTCACCAATGTGACTGCTTTCGGTGCGTTTGTGGATGTGGGTGTGCATCAGGATGGTTTGGTGCACGTGTCCGAATTGGCCGACCGGTACATTACTGATCCTGCCGAGGTGGTTCAGGCGGGGGATCGGATCAAGGTGTGGGTCAAGGATGTGGATGCCCAGCGTAAGCGGATTGCCTTAAGCGCCAAGAGCGGCAGCCGGTCCGGCTCCGGAACCGGCTCTCCTGGGGCTGGCAAACCCGGTGAACGGCGTGGCCCATCGAACAATGGCCCGCGTCCCTCCTCACGGCCTGCGTTTAATTCAAACCCATTTGGATCGTTGGGGTTGTAATCCACGGTCATTCGGCTGCTGGATGACCGGAAACAAACCAGCTGACCGCTCTGGGGATGATACGTAAATCAATGAGCAAGAAATATGAGGGATTTCGGTTAAGAAAATGGCTTGATTTTTGTTGTTATATTTCTGTAATGCATTATATTTAGTGCGTTTAGGAAATATAATATGAGTTGGATTGAATTCAGAAATAAGATGTTCGAACTCGGCTGTTTTAGCATTCATCAGGTGTATGCGTGGCGGCCGGGGTTTGACCGCAATAACTTTGTTCGCTGGACACAGAAAGGGTATCTGGTGCGTTTGCGCCAGGGGGTATACGCATTTCCTGAGTACAGGGACAAGCCGGATATCGCGGCGTATTTTGCGGGGAAGATTTACAATCCGTCGTACATAAGCCTGCACTCAGCGCTGGCATTTTACGGGTTGATTCCAGAATCCGTTGTCCAGATTACCAGTGTGACCTCACTGAAGACGGCTTTATTCAAGAACAGTTTTGGCGAATATTCGTATAAGAGCGTTCGGGATGACCTGATGTTCGGTTATGTCCTGCGGCCGCTTGCGGATGGTCGTGCGACCGCGTATGCCACCCGTGAAAAGGCGTTGCTGGATCTGCTCTACCTGTATCCGTTCTACAACACGGAACAGGAACTTACCAACCTCCGACTTGATGGGGATGTTCTTCGCGAGGATTTGAATCGCGCTGAATGGGAAACGTTTGCGGCGCGCTTTCATTCTGCAGCACTCGAAAAGCGCCGGCGACTATTATTCAAGGTGTATGGCTTATGATTTCAATCGACCAGATTAAGAATTTCTATCCGGCCACCCTCAGTGGGAATGCGATATTTATCAAACATATCCTCAAAGAGTATGTTCAGTTGCTGGTTCTCGACTATCTTTCCGCGACGCATCATGTTCGGAAAATGACGTTTATCGGGGAGACGAATTTGCGTCTGGTCAAGGGGATTGACCGGTTTTCCGAGGATTTGGATTTTGATTGCAAGAATCTTTCCGAGAAAGAGTTTGACGGGATGACCGATGACGTCCTCATGTTCCTTAACCGCAGTGGGTTCAAAGTGGAGGCCCGCGACAAGGATAAGAGTAGATTGATGGCCTTCCGCCGCAGTCTCCATTTTCCCCAGTTGTTGTTTGAATTGGGACTTTCCGGACATAAGGACGAGCGGTTCATGTTGAAACTCGAATCTCAGGATCAGGGGATTCCGTATGAGTCGACCCTCGGATTTATCAAGGGATGTGGTTTATTCTTTTCCTTCCCGGTCCCTTCCGATGAGGTGCTGTGTGCCATGAAGATCTCCGCCATGTTGAACCGGGGCAAGGGCCGCGATTATTACGATGTCATCTTTTTGCTCTCGCAGACGCCTCCGGACTATTCGTTTCTAGCGGCACGGTGCGGTATTCATGACTTGGCTGAACTGAAGGCGGCGGTTGATAAGTCACTGCAATCGGTCGATTTGGCACAGAAGCAGAAAGATTTCGAACATTTGCTGTTCCAGCGTGACAACAGCAAGCGCATCCTGCACTTTCGCGACTTCATCCATTCCTTGTAAAGGTAAGGAGGAGCGACTTCAGGTTGCAGAATCGGGCCGGGTGCATGGTGTGGCTGTGACACGTTGCTCAAACTGTTGAGCATTGGTTATTTTGAAATGCTCGGCCACCGCACGGGGCTCCCGGGATCGGTGAATCGGGCGGAGGTGTCCGAAGAGCAGGAATGCGACAGCGACTTCTTCTTCGGCGTGCCCGAGAGCGAGATGAAACGCATTGTCACCGTCTACGACGGCAAGGAGAACTACAACTTCGAGAACATGAACAAGGCCTGCTACCGCAGGACGGCCGCACACCGCTTCTCCGGCCCGAAACGCTCCGGAACGCGCTTCAGCAGCGGCGGCCTGGGCGGCAGCGAGGGTTTCTGCGATTTCCACAACCGGATCTGCATCGGCTACACCTGCGCCATCTCCGCCACCGCGACCGGCAAACCCTGGGACCTCCGCGGCGACATCTACCGCGCCGTCGGCCTTCGCACTCGCTACACATCTTCGGATCCGGCAGGGAGCCCCCAATAGGCAAGCCGATATTCCCCCGGCTCCTTAGATGATTTCCAACTGGTCGCGCTCCGGCAGTTTCGGGAATGAGACGTGGGGTTCGCTCTGGTACCAGAAGGCGACGGAGGACATGTCGTCCTGATTGGGTAGGTAGCGACCGCCGGCCCGCCATCCGAGCGATTGGATGGTCACGCCCAGATCCTTCTGGAATCGCACGGGATCCATGATGTGCCAGCGGTAGAGGCTGAAGCGCGTGTTCGACTGGTAGGTTCCATCGGGGCGCACCACGTGAGGCATGCCGGCATAGGCGGTGGAGAATTCCTGGTATTGCTTGGTCCCCTTGTTCTCGAAGTTGTATGAGCCGCAGAAGTAGTCCTCTGTCCCGGTGCCGCAGATCGTGGGATAGCACTCGCCGCCATGCTCCTTGATGTTGCGGCCGGCAACCCCGCCGGGCAGGTCGCCATCCATGTAGAACTTGATCTCGCCTTCGCCCCACCATCCGTTGTTGTTCACCTGCCAGGCCATGTAGGTGCCCACGTAGTGACCCTGGCCCTGCACCCCGTCAAGGAGGGTATAAACTTCCTTGTAAGGCAGAGGGTTGGTGCGGCGGAACTGGGCATGGAAGTATGCCGCGTCAGCAGGCACCTCTGTGAGGGTGTAGTTGATCTGGTAGAAAATGGTCATGGCCTCGAAGCCGATGTTCTCCATGGTGATCTTGCAGTGCTTGCGGAAGGGCATCTCCCAGTAGCAGTTGAAGGCGTTGCCCGGATTGACGCAGATGGGAAGGGAGTCGATCGGACGGAAGGTGTTGAAGTTGGTGTAGGTGCTGGCGAAGAAGTCGCCAACCGGAACCTCGACGGAAGGGGTTGTCTCTCCGTCCCAGTAGAAACGGAGGATGGTGAAACGGTAGTTTCCGGTCGGGGTCATCCAGATCTGCTGGATGGCGCCGGGACCATCTACATCGGCCAGCACCAGGGTCTCTCCCGGTTGGATGCTGGTGCAGGGGCGCACCTTCCAACCGGTGCCGAGATCACGCGAGCATCCATGGTCCGGGTCAACGTGGCGTCCCCCCTGGCCCTTGGCGCCGGTGGGATTCTCCGCCGAAATCGAGCGGGATTGTGCCGCCGAGAGGCGGGAGAGGTTACCGAGGTTCATTCCGAGTCCGTTGAAAGTCGTATTCATGGATGCCTTTCCTGTATTCTTGATGGAGTGATCCTAGTCCGGGGCGGGCACTGATTGGAATAGGCAGAATTATGGAAAAGATGTATTTTCTTATGGTGACATCATGAGAGGCATCAAACACTTTTTTCCAGTCCCGCCTCTACGGACGGCGGAACTGACCATACGGGGCATGGGTATTCAGGAACACATGCCCCCCGGCATGATTGACCGACCGACCGGAACGGGAGACTACTTGTTGATGTTATTTTATGGAGACATCACGGTGGGGGTGGCCGGGAAACCGGTGGGCCAGCCCCGCAACACGATGATGATCTGGCCCTCCGGACAAGGGCACTACTACGGTGACCGGACGCGCCCCTTCACTCATACCTGGATCCATTGCGATGGAACGTTCATCCGATCCCTGCTCCGGAAAACGGGATTGCCTTGCAACCGTCCGTTTGTGGTGCCTGATCCGGCTGTCATGGAGAGGAATCTGCTGGCGATTCACGAGGAGTTGACGCTCCATGCCCGTCCGGACGGGGTGATCGTGCGTAACTTTCTGGAGAACTGGCTAAGGGAAACGGCACGGATGGTGGCCCAGAGGGAGGAGGTGCCGGGAATCCCCTCGCAGTTCCTGGCGTTGCGGCATTTCATCGAGTCGGAATATGAACGGCCGATAAAGTTGCCGGAACTGGCGAAGCGGGTGAATCTCTCCGTTCCGCACTTCTGCACGGAGTTCAAGCGTTATTTTGGAACGTCGGCCAAGGATTATCTCATCCGGCAGCGGATGCATCAGGCGGCCTACCTGATGAAGGATCGTAACCTGAGGGTATCGGAAGTGGCCCAGCGGGTGGGGTACGAGGACCTCTACTACTTCTCGCGTCTTTTCCGGAAGCATTATGGTGTGAGTCCGCGCGGGTTCAGGGCAAAGGTCCTACCTGGTTGAGGGTTAGGAGGCCGATATTCCGGGTGATGACGTGGTGGGGCAGGTCATAAAGAGGGAAACCCTGATGCTGTTGCATCTCCGCGGATCAATGGCTATAGTGCCAGACATGAGAGTTACGGGAGGCATATTACGGGGGCGACTGATCAAGTCGCCGAAGGGGGATGAGGTAAGGCCGACACAGGACATGGTCCGGCAGGCGGTATTTTCCTCTTTGGCGGAACGGATTCCCGGGGCTTCTTTTCTTGATCTGTTTGCCGGAACCGGTGCCGTGGGCCTTGAGGCTTGGAGCCGGGGGGCTGCCCGTATAGACTGGGTTGAGGGCGGGGCCCAGGTTTTTCCTGTATTGAAATCCAATCTCGAGACCTTGTGTGGCGGAGAATCAGGGAAGACGGCCGATCAGGAGTGGAAGGCTAATCGTAGCGATGTTTTTCGTTTTATTGAGGGGTTAAAGGGCACGCAATCTTATGATATCATTTTTGCCGATCCGCCTTATGACCGGCCCGGGACTGCCCGGTGGGCGACGCGGTTGCTGAATATCCTGTCAATCGGCGGGCTTTTAACTGAAGAAGGAATTTTTGTGATGGAGCAGTCCCGCGAGGAAGTTGAAGCCCGACACTATGCCTGGGAGATCACAGCTTCGAAGGTGTATGGCGGAACGCGGGTGACGATGTATAAGAAATTGAGGAAATAATGAAACATTCAGCCATATATCCCGGGTCGTTTGACCCCTTGACGTTGGGCCATTTGGATTTGATTGAACGGGCCTCCCATATTTTTCAAGAAGTCATTGTCGCGGTGGGTGTGAATTCCCGCAAAAAGACTGTTTTCAGTGCAGATGAGCGGATTGCGATGGTGAAAGCTTCGGTTAAAGGCATGAAAAATGTGAAAGTGGATGCATTTGACGGATTGCTGGTTAATTATGCCCGTGCCAAAGACATTCATGTTCTGTTAAGAGGGTTGCGCGCGTTTTCAGACTTCGAATATGAATTTCAGATGGCGCTGGCCAATCGCAAGATGGCTCCTGAAATCGAGATGATTTTTCTGATGCCGAAGGAGACTTTCAGCTATATCAGTTCCAGTACGGTGCGGGAAATTTCAGAACGGGGCGGAGATGTCACTCCATTTGTGCCCCCCCCCGTGAAGCGATTTCTTGAGAAAAAGATGAAAGGGTAATCATGTCTATCAAAATTGAGCCATGGCGAATTCCCGAGGACGGACTGGACGTCGAGGGACAGGTTCCGGCAGAAGTCGTTGCGCTTAAAGAGGATAAGTCTGCTCCGGTTTCAGGTCCGATCGACTATGAGTTGCATGTTCAGTGTTTGGAGCATGAATTACTTGTCACGGGGCAGGTGAGTACCGAGGTAAAATTCATTTGTTCACGATGTGCCGACTCCTTTGTGGAGGAGGTGTCGGATCCGGCGTTTTTCTTTGAACAAGAGGTCCCAAATCTTCATGAGACGCTAGACTTGACGGATGAGGTCCGCGAAACTATTATCCTCGCCTTTCCAAATTATCCGTTGTGTCAGGAATCGTGTCACGGGTTGTGTCCCGTGTGCGGAGCAAACCTGAATCGGGTGAAGTGCGGGTGTACGCCGCTTAAGGAAAAGTGTTGGACGGCATTTAGCGGTCTGGACAATATTGAGGTGAAAAATGGCAGTTCCAAAAAGAAAAAAATCGAAAGCTAAGATTCGCACGCGCCGGGCATGTATCAAGGCTCGTGTGATGACGATCAAAAACTGTCCGCAGTGTGGGGCTTCTCAAGAGCCGCACCGGGTATGCCGTTCATGCGGCTACTATCGCGGGCGTCAAGTTGTGAGCGTACAGGCCGACTAAGCCTATGCGTATCGCCGTTGACGCGATGGGGGGCGATTTTGCCCCCAGAGAAATTGTGGCCGGTGCCGTGTTAGCGGCACGGGAGCTGAAAGACTTGACGTCCCTCGTCCTGGTTGGCCAGGAAGAGGTAATCTGTCAGGAGCTTAAGGCTTATGGTCCTATTCCCCCGAAGCTGGTGATCCGTCATGCCTCCGAAATAATCGGCATGGAGGAGACGCCTGCTTTAGCGATCCGCAAGAAAAAGGATAATTCCATCAGTCGGATGATGGACATGATCAATGCGGGGGAGGTTGATGCTGCTGTTTCGGCGGGTAATACCGGCGCGATGGTGGTGGCGGCTACTCTGAAATTGCGTACCTTGGCGGGCATACAGCGGCCGGCTATTGCGACGGTGATGCCGACGATGGGGCGTCCGATTGTCCTGATTGACGCTGGTGCGAATACGGATTGTTCGCCGGAGCTTCTGGCCGAATTCGGAATCATGGGGAGTGTGTATGCCCGGGAAATCCTGGGGCAGCCTAATCCTGTTGTCGGCCTGATGAGTATTGGTGGAGAGGATTCCAAAGGGAATGAGACCACCAAGGAGGCGTTCCGGCTTCTGAGCGCCGCCCCGGTTAATTTCAGGGGGAACGTCGAGGGTCATGATCTGTTTCTGGGCGAGACGGATGTCGTGGTGTGCGATGGGTTTGTCGGCAATGTTGTGTTGAAGACGAGCGAGAGTGTGGCGCACACTATCGGGGCCTGGTTGAAAAAAGAGTTCAAGGCTAACCCCATCCGAATTCTGGGCGCGCTGTTGTTGCGTGGGGCCTTGAAGTCCATCAAGAAAAAAATGGATCCTGAAATGTTTGGCGGAGCGCCGCTGTTGGGTGTGAACGGGGTCTGTATCATCACGCACGGATCGTCTTCGCGTACGGCTATCTATCACGCTGTGCGGGTTGCCTGTGAATCGGTTGGACATCATGTAAACGACCGGATTATTGAAGAAGCAAGGAAGTTACATAATAAATCATGAGTACCACCACCACACGTCATGTTGCCATTATTGGAACGGGTCACTACGTCGGCGAGCGCATTTTGACAAATGCCGATTTGGAGAAAATGGTTGATACCACGGATGAGTGGATTGTCACCCGCAGCGGAATCCGGGAGCGTCACATTGCCCGTGAGGATCAGGCCACCTCGGATTTGGCGGCAGAGGCGTCACGTCGCGCGATGGCGTCGGCGGGGGTCAAGCCCGAAGAGATCGATCTGATTATTGTGGCAACGATTACGCCTGACATGCCTTTCCCTAATACCGCCTGTTTTGTCCAGAATTTGATTGGCGCCAAAAACGCCACCTGTATCGGGCTGGAAGCGGCCTGTACCGGCTTTCTTTACGCCCTGGATGCGGCGAGCCAATACCTGTTGACCGGCCGGTTTAAGACCGCGTTGGTGATCGGGGCCGAAAAGATGAGTACGATCGTGGATTGGCAGGATCGTACCACCTGCGTTTTGTTTGGTGATGGGGCTGGAGCCGTGGTGGTGCAGGTTCGCGAGACGGGGGAGGGGATCCTCTCGACCGTAACCGGGTCCGATGGCGCCCTGACCGGCTTGTTGAATCTCCCGGCCGGTGGCAGCCGAACCCCTGCTTCCGCGGAGACCGTCGAGAGTCGCAAGCATTACATGCGGATGGAAGGCAAGGAAATCTTCAAACATGCAGTGCGCGCCATGGGGGAATCAGCCCGGCGTGCCCTGGAGAAAAGCGGGTTAACCATGGCGGATATCGCCTGCGTGGTGCCGCATCAGGCCAATATGCGTATCGTGGAGGCCATCCGTTCGCGTTTGGAGGTTGGCCCGGAGAAGTTTTTCATCAACCTCGATAAATATGGAAATATGTCCTCGGCCTCGATCCCGGTGGCGCTGGATGAAGCGCTGCAGTGCGGGCGGATTAAGAAGGGTGACAATGTGGTTCTGGTCGCCTTTGGTGGTGGGCTCACCTGGGGCGCCATGGTTGTGAAGATGTAAGACGTGAGACGTGAGACGTGAGATGTGAGATGTGAAGGCGTGAGACGCGAACAAGGGAGATGAAGATGAAAACAAGAGCGGTAGTATTTGCAGGACAGGGTGCTCAGTTTGTCGGCATGGGTAAGGATCTGGCAGCGGCCTATCCCGAGTGCAAAGACCTTTTCGATCGCGCGAGCGCCGTGCTCGGCTATGATCTCGCCAAGCTTTGCGCAGAAGGCCCGATTGAAGAAATCACCAAGTCGGATAAATGTCAGCCGGCAATCTTTGTGACCAGTGCCGCCTGTTTCACCGCCCTCAAGAAGCTTTATCCTGAACTCCAGGTGGCCGGTACAGCCGGGCTCAGTCTGGGCGAGTGGACCGCGCTTTGGGCTGCGGGTGTGGTTACTTTTGAAGAGGCTGTCAAAATTCTTCAGGTTCGCGGAAAAGCCATGCAGGAAGCCTGCACCGAACGTCCCGGCGGCATGGTGAGCGTGATGGGCCTCCCCATGGCGGAACTGGCCAAGGTTTGTGAGGCGGTCGGCGTGCAGATGGCGAACATCAATTCGACTGAGCAAATTGTGTTGTCTGGCGATAAGGATAAAATCGCTGAAGCCGAGAAGCTGGCTCAGGCAGCTGGAGCGAAAAAGACGGTCGTTCTGCCGGTGGCGGGGGCCTTCCATTCGCCCTTGATGGCCTCGGCGGTCGGTAAATTGGAGCAGGTATTGGGCGGGATGGCACTCCAGGTCCCCACGATTCCGGTCCTTTCCAATGTCACGGGCAAGCCCCACGGCGGCCCGGCAGAAATCAAAGCCCGGATGCTTCAGCAGGTGACCTCTTCGGTTCAGTGGGTCGCCAGTATTGAGACCTTCAAGGCGATGGGCGTGACCGAATATATCGAATGTGGCCCCGGTAAGGTTCTGGCCGGGCTGATCAAACGGATTGATAAGGATGCGTCCTCTGTGAGCATTCAGGATGTGCCGACATTGGAAAAGGCCGTGGCGGTGTTGAAAGCGTAAGATTATAAGCCCTCTTCCTTAGAGGGTGTTCAGGAGCATGACTATGGCGACTATGACAGGTAAAGTGGCGTTAGTGACCGGCGCGGCACGTGGGATCGGGCAGGCGATTGCGAAGAAATTGGCCGGGGAGGGGTGCGATGTTGCCCTTTGTGACCTCAAGGCTGAATGGTTGACCGAAACCGTCGGTTTGATCGAGGCGATGGGCCGTAAAGTGAAATGTTTTGAGGTTGATGTGGGTAATGCGGCCGCCGTGGATGCCGCTGTGAACGGGGCTGTGAAGGAATTCGGCAAGATCGACATTCTCGTCAACAACGCCGGGATTACCAAGGATACCCTGATGATCCGCATGTCGGAGCAGGACTGGGATGCCGTTCTCACCGTCAATTTGAAGGGGACATTTTTGTTTACCAAGGCGGTTGCCCGTCCCATGATGAAGCAGCGCACGGGGGCGATTGTCAACGTGGCCTCAATTATTGGCTTGATTGGCAATGCGGGGCAGTGTAATTACGCAGCCTCAAAAGCTGGAGTGATTGCCCTGACCAAGTCGGCGGCAAAAGAACTGGCGGCTAGGAATGTGCGGGTTAATGCGGTTGCGCCCGGGTTCATCGAGACAAAGATGACCGAAGCGTTGCCAGAAGAAGTCCGGACGAAAATGTTGGGGGCCATCCCGATGGGACGGTTTGGTCAGCCGGAGGATGTGGCGAACGTGGTTCTGTTCCTGGCGAGCGATATGTCCTCGTACATGACAGGGCAGGTTCTTCCGATCTGCGGTGGAATGGTGATGCAGTAAGTAAATAAAGTAAGGAGAATGAACATGGCACTTGAAGATAAAGTCAAAGATATCATCGTTGAACAGTTGGGCGTGAATGCCGAGCAAGTCACACCCGAAGCATCATTTATTGAAGATTTGGGTGCGGATTCCCTTGATACAGTCGAACTCGTGATGGCGTTCGAAGAGGAATTCGGCGCTGAAATCCCGGATGAGGATGCCGAGAAGTTGACCACCGTTGGCGGTGTCATTGAGTACTTGAAGAGCAAGGGCATCACGGCCTAAGTTCTGACGTTACGAAGAATCGGGGAGATGGCAACATCTCCCCGTTTTTGTCTTGAATTTTGAGGCGGAAGGAATTTTTAAAGGAGTAGGCTATGGAAAAAAGAAGAGTGGTTATTACGGGTTTGGGTATGGTGTCGCCGTTGGGGTCAGACCTCAATGTCTTTTGGCAGAGGCTGATTGAAGGGGCTTCTGGCATTCGCCGCATCACGAAATTCGACGCTTCTGCCATGGCTACTCAGATCGCTGGTGAAGTTGTTGACTTCGAAATTGACAAGTTCATTCCTAAAAAAGAACAGCGCCGCATGGACCCCTTCTGTCATTATGCCGTGGCGGCCGCCAAGATGGCCGTTGATGATTCCGGCATTCAGTTTGCTTCCGAAGATCTCTATCGGGCCGGTTGTATGGTGGGTTCGGGGGTAGGGGGCTTGATCACCATGGAAGACCAGCACAACGTGTTGCTGACCCGAGGTCCGGATCGCAGTTCTCCCTTTATGATCCCGATGATGATTGTGAATATGGCCTCAGGGTTGGTTGCGATTGAACATGGCCTGAAAGGTCCGAATTTCTGTGTAGTATCCGCTTGCGCCAGCGGCACCCACTCGATTGGTGAAGCCGCGCGTCAAATCCAGTACGGTGATGCGGATATCATGCTGGCCGGTGGTACCGAAGCCGTTGTTTGTCCGCTGGGTATTGCCGGTTTCTCGGCGATGCGCGCCATGAGCACGCGGAACGATGACCCGACGCATGCGAGCCGGCCGTTTGACAAGGATCGCGATGGGTTCGTCATGGGCGAAGGCGCCGGTATTGTTGTTTTGGAAGAATATGAGCACGCCAAGAAGCGTGGGGCCAAGATTTACGCCGAAGTCGGCGGTTATGGTGCCACCTGCGATGCCAATCATATCACCGCCCCCTCTCCGGGTGGCGAAGGTGGAGCCAGGGCGATGGTGAAGGCCATGAATGAAGCCGGTCTGACTCCCGATATGATCGATTATATCAATGCGCACGGTACCAGTACTCCTGTGGGTGATAAGAGTGAGACGGATGCGGTGAAGGTGGCGTTCGGTGAGGCGTCCAAGAAGGTCATGGTCAGTTCCACAAAATCTGTGACCGGTCATTTACTCGGTGCGGCAGGCGGGCTGGAAACCATTATCTGCGCTTTGGCCATTCAAAAGGGTGTGGTGCCGCCGACCATGAATTACACAACACCGGATCCCGAGCTGGATCTGGACTACGTCCCGAACCAGGCACGTGACTTCAAGATTCGCGCCTGCTTGAACAACTCCCTCGGCTTTGGCGGACATAACGCCTCATTGCTGCTGAAGCGGGTCTAATCACGGGCCAATAGATAAGACATGTAAAAGGCGTGGTACGTAAGCGTGCCACGCCTTTTTTTGTTACGCCGCCTTGACTTCGATCTGCCCTGCTTCACTCTTGCCTCTTTTGAGCAAATCGGCGAAACTATGAGACTTATGACAAACACGCGAAATAAGCTATATGTGGGGCTGGGCCCGTTGTTGGGGATTCTGGCGTTGGTGTTATATGTCATCACGTTGAGCCGGGGGGCATATCCAGGAGAATCCGCCAGTCTGATGGTAATAGAATTGGGGCTTAATCCTCTGGGAAATTCCTCGCATCTGATCTGGAGTTGGGTGGTCAATCTGGTTGCGGGTCTGCCATTTGGTTCTCTTATCTTCCGTCTGAACCTTTTGAGTGCCGTTTGTGCGGCGGGTGTCATTGCTCTCTTTTTCCGGGTTGTGGCGGATGCCGTGTGGGCTGTCATTCCGGTCACCGATCAGAATGTGGGGGTTGCCAACCGCGCCTCCCTTTGGGCGGGAGTGGTGGCAAGTGTGGCGCTGATGGGCGCGATGCCCTTCTGGTATGTTGCCAATCGCTTCCATCCGGGTGCGTTTGACTTGCTTTTGCTCATGGTGCTGGCAAAGCTCCTGATGACCTTTTCACGTCGTTCCGCTCAGTGGGCGGGCGTGTTGTTTGTCTTTTTATACGGGGCCTTTGCCGTGGAGTTTGCGACGCTGATCGTGTTCGCGCCTCTGGTTCTGGCCGCCATTCTCTTTATCCTTTGGATGAACGGTGAGCTCCGGTGGAGCCGAGTGCTCGTGCTTGCCGGTTGTGTGCTGTTGGGGCTGCTGATGTATATTCCGGCGGCATGGACTATGCGGAATAGCGATGTCTTTCAGTTGAGCCAGGGCCATGGCTTCTGGCAGGCGCTCTACTATGTTCTGAAAAGCCAATATCAATTGATCTCCTCCAGCTTGCCCCAAATCGGTTGGCTCCTGGTCATTATTGTGGGCATTGTGCCGTGGCTGGCGGTATTGCTGGTCGCGCGGCGCGGGTTGAACGAGGAGCGGGACTGGGGCTTGTATTGGCTGCACCTGATTCTCACCGCCGTGGTGATTGCGGTCATGTTTAATGTCCCCTTTTCGCCCTGGCGTATTTTGGGATCCTGGCGGGTGTTAGTGACGCCCTATGTTCTGTTGGCCTTCTGCTATGGGTATCTTGCCGCCTATTGGATTCAGTTTCCGCGTTTGTTCTTTCAGAATGCAGAGGAGGACGAGCGGGGCAAACTGTGGTTCCGGGAATATGGCGGAATTGTTCCGGGCGCCCTGCTTCTGTCCGTGGCGATTGGTGCGGGAGTCCTGAATTTTCCCAACGCAGACGCCCGCCCGGCCGGAGTCCTGAATCAGTACGCCCATGCGGTGGTCAAGGCGATGACGACGCGGACCTGGCTGGTGACCGATGGAATTCTCGATAGTAATATTCAATTGGCGGCCAAGGAGCAGGGGCTTCCCCTGCAGCTGCTGAATCTCCAGCAGGGGAGCAGCGCGTTGTATATGCGGCATGTGGCCCGATCCTTTGATAACGTGCGGCTGAAAAGTCTGGCCGAAGTGGATGGGCTGGCCTTCATCCGGGAATGGATGGACTCTGAAACTAATTTTGCCCGGCAGGTCTCGTTCATGAGTTTCCCGGACCTGTGGCTTGCGGCGTCCCTGCAGCCGGTTCCCGACTGTGTTCTTTTCAACGGCGTGCACGCGATGACGGAAGTCGATGCGGAAGCGCTGTGGAAGCGGCATCAGGAATTCTGGAGTCAGCCCTTCATCAAAGAACTGGCGGGGCTAACTCAAAAAGATCCCCTGCTGGCCTATCCTGCGGCGAATGTGCTGCGGCATCTCAGTATGGTGGCCAATAACCTGGGCGTGGTGCTGGAAGATCTCGGGCAGCGCAAGCAGGCCTATGAATCCTATGTCAAAGCCCGGGAGCTTGATGAGGGGAATATCAGTGCCCTGTTGAATCAAATGACTATGCTGGATCGGGGTTATGCGGCAGCGGATGCGGACAAGGTCAGGGCGGAGTTCAAGGTGTTCCTTAAAAACCTTAAGCAGAAATTCCAGATCTGGTCCCTCTCCCGGATTTACGGATATGTGCGGATGCCAGAGGCCTATGCAAATCTGGGGATGAGCTGGGCCTTTTCCGGACAGCCCGGCATGGCGGTCGCCGGATATAAACGGGCGATTGAATTGGCCCCGGACCGCAAGGATCAATTGAGCCAGGGGTTGGCCATGGCGTATCTGGCGCAGGATCAGTCGGCGGAGGGTGAGGAAATTCTGCGGCAACTGATCGATAAGGATCCTAACAATAAAGGGGTTCTGCTTTCGTTGGCGCGCATGGCGGCGCAGAAGAGCAGGTTTGATGAGGCGGGGATGCTGTTGGATCGGGCGCAAAAGGCGGGAGTCCCCAAGGATCGGATCGCGATGGAATATGCCGTGATGCATCTGGCGGCGGGCGAACCCGGTAAAGCCCGGATTATTCTGCAGGAGTTGGTGGACTTGAATCCCAATCTGACTTCGGCCTGGGCCTTGCTGGCCGGGGTATTTATGATGGAGAACGATGAGAAGGGGCTGGATGAATGTGAGCGCAAGCTCACCCGGGCAAAGGGGCAGGATTTCATCACCACGGTTGTGCTGGCCCAGATCGCCCTGCGTCGTTCACGCATTGTCGAGGCCCGGACCTATTTGGATCAGGCACTGGCCATCCGGCCCAGCACGCCTCTCTTGCTGGATCTGCTGTTGCGGCTGGATGTTCAGGAGGGACGTCGTGATTGGGCGGGCGGCCATATCCGATCCCTGTTGCTGTTGGATCCCGGCCATCCTTTCGCCAATCAGGTTCTGGCCTCCATGCAGCTTGAACGCAAGGAATACACACAAGCGGAGAACTCATTGCGGAAAAGTCTGGCCCGCAAGAGTGATCCCGGGACGATGAATGATCTGGCCTGGGTTCTGCAGGAAAAGGGACAGTTGGATGAGGCGGAAGCCCTGGTTCGCGCGGCCCTGAAGGCGAATGAGAAAATGGGGACGGCCTGGGATACGCTGGGGGTGGTTCTGATGAAGCGCGGAAAGTTAGCGGAAGCGGAAGAGATGTTCAGGAAAGCTCTGGCCTTGACACCTGAAGCCCTGTCGGCGCAATACCATATGGCTGTCACGTATGAGAAAAAGGGCGAGTCCCGCAAGGCTGCGGAATTGGCGGATAATCTGTTGGTGCGGCCGGAGGGGTTGACGCCCGAGGAGCAGGCGGAGTTACGACAAATCAGCCGCCGTTACAGTCAAAAATGAGTCGAGTGTAAAATTTGATTAAGCATCAGGAGGATAAATGATCTATCAGGAAGCAGGGCAGGTTTTGGACCAATACGGGCAGGGGCATGTACTGAAGTTCTGGGAGCGGTTGAATGAGGCTCAGCAGAAGTCATTATTGAGCCAGATTGAGGCGTTGGATTTCAAGACCATTGTCCGTATTCAGGGGCTTTTGAAAGCGGGCGGGGAAGCGGCGGCTACGACGGGCGATACCCTGCCTGCGCCGGTGGTTTCGCTCAAACCGGACCAGGTGGCTGCGCCCCGTACTGTGGGTGAGAAAGCCCTCCAGGCTGGACAGGTCGGGGTCATTCTGGTGGCGGGCGGGCAAGGAACCCGTTTGGGCTATGATGGTCCGAAGGGGACCTATCGCCTGGCACCGTTGACGCAGGCTTCGCTGTTCGAGATTCACTCCCGTAAAATTCTTGCCTTGGAGCAGCATTATCAGGCCGCGATTCCCTTTTACATCATGACGAGCGAAGGGAATGATGAGGATACCCGGGTCTTTTTTGAGGCCAATCGATATTTCGGACTGAACCCCGAGCGGGTGAAGTTTTTTATCCAGGGCACCCTTCCTGCATTTCTCCCGAACGGTCAAATCGTGCTGGAGGCGCCGGATAAGCTGTTTGCGGCGCCGGATGGGCATGGCGGAATACTGTCGGCCCTGGAACGGCGGGGCATGCTGGCCGACATGAAGGCGCGCAAGCTGACAACACTCTATTATTTCCAGGTGGATAATCCGCTGGTGGATATTGCGGATCCGGTTTTTGTGGGTCTACACATTCAACGCAAGGCGGACATGTCCCTGAAGGTATGTGCCAAGCGTGATGCGGGCGAAGGGTTGGGGGTTACGGTCATCCGTAACGGGGTTTGTTCAGTGGTGGAATATATCGAGTTGACCGAGGGCCAGAAAAACGCCCGGCAGCCCGACGGGGAGCTGGTGTTGAAATTCGGCAGTGTGGCCATCCATATTTTCTCCCTGGACTTCCTTGTGCGCGAGACCTCTGCGGGGCTTCCGCTACATCAGGCCCATAAGAAGGTGGCCTTCTGCGACGAGGCGGGCAGCACGGTTAAGCCGGAGAAGCCCAATGCGTACAAGTTTGAAAAGTTCATCTTCGATGCGCTCCCCGACGCGAAAGAGTCGTTGATATTGGAGTTTCTGCGGCAAGACGAGTTTGCTCCCGTGAAAAACGCCGAAGGGAATGACTCCCCGGAATCGTCCCGGGCGGCCATGATTGAAAAATTTGCCGGCTGGCTGACCCGTTGCGGGGTGAAGGTTCCGCGTGATGCTGCAGGGCGCGTGACTGTAAAAATTGAGATTGATCCGGTATATGCCTATAATGCCGAAACCCTGGCGGCACGGCTGCCTAAGGGATTTGATATCAAGGGCGATGTGCTGTTGAAATAAGATTCAGGGCAAACGATATGCGTCCGGTTCTGCTGATAATCTTGACGATGGTGATCCTGGGCGGTGCTCTGTGGGCGGCTCAGGGGTACCGTCTTTTGCAGGTGGCAAGAGGGCAGATGCGGGACGCCTGGCTGGAGTTCAGGGAGGCGCTGTTGGCAAGACGGGAAATGATTCCCTATATTGTCGCGGCCATTCCAACGAGTGTCGCTCCGGTGTTGGATGTGCTGGGAAACGCCTGTGATTTGGCGGCCAATGTGGAGGGGGTTCCGGAGTGTTCGCAGGCGGAGGCCAGGCTATCCGCCGCCATTGGGCGGGTCTTTGCGCAACTTGATACGGAGGCCTCGGCCGAGACGCTCGGTATGCTGGCGGCATTGCGTGATCAGATTAAGGTCCAGGACATGCGGATTGAGTTGCTGAAAGGGATTTATAACCGGCAGGTGGAATTATTTAATGCGCTCCAGCGCCGTGGCGCCGGCCGGATGCTGGCGTCATTGGGTGTGGTCAAGTTTGCGGAGTTGTTTTGAGGCATGAGTAATTGGGAGTATACAGAAGGAACCCTGCCCTGGACGAAGACCTGTTTTGTTTGCGGGGAGGATAATCCGCATGGGTTGCGCGGGCATTCCTGTGTTGAGGGCGATCGTGTCGTGCTGACCCATGTGACCCGCGCGGCGGATCTGGGGTATCGGCACCTGGTCCATGGCGGCATCTCGATGACGCTGCTGGATGAGGTGATGACGTGGGCCGCTATATTGACTTTTAAGCGGGCTTGTGTGGCAGCGGAACTGACTGTGCGTTTACAACAACCGATTCTGGTGGGGCAATCCATTCGTGTGGAAGGCTGGATTACCAGGGCCAAGGCGCGACTGGTCGAGGCGGGCGGACGGATTGTGGATTCCCGCCAGGTCGTGCTGGCGACGGCTGTAGGGAAATATGTCCCCATGTCGGGTGAAGGACTCCGCCTGTGTTTAAAAGATTTTGTCGAAAGTCCCGGGGCAATCTATCTGCCTTTTTTGCAGGACAAAGAATGACGAGGGAATATGAAGAATAGCATCATGATCATGTTGTCCATGGCCGCCTTGACGGCTGCTGTTGCGATGGTTTCCGGCGAGACCAATGCGGTGCCAACCAATGCGGTGGTCGTCGCTACGGCATCCACCAACAACCTGACGGTAACCACCAATACCTTGGTGGCGACCAATATGGCAGCCTCTGAGGCGCTCGTCCCTGATCCGCAGGTGGGGAAAGTGTTGATGGGGATGGCGGCCTATCTGCAGGGCGCAAAATCATTCAAATGTTCGGTTTCGCTCCAGGTCAATACGGAGATGGAGGGGATGAAGCAGGAGATTTCCGCCGTGTATGAGCTTGCCGCTGAAAAGCCCAACCGGCTTGCGTTACGTTATGTCAAGGGGATGACCGGCAATACGGTGGTGTGTAACGGGAAAAAGCTGTATATTTATGCGTTGAGTTTGAACCGGTTTGAGGAACGGGAGGCGCCCAAACTTGTCGAGCAGTTAGCTGAAGGGGTTGGCCCGATGGCGGGCAATATGCTGTTTGTGGATAATCTGCTGGTGAACGACATCTACGCCGCCATCATGGATGGAGTGTCCTCGGCCACCTATGTCGGCAAAGAACGCGTTGACGGGGTGGATTGTGAGCATGTGCGGTTCGTGCAGGAGCAATTTGACTGGGATTTATGGGTGAGTTCCGGGCCCAAGCCCGTCGTGATTCAGGTGCTGAGTGATATGGCAAAGAGTTTTTCCGGAATGAGTGGTGAGGTATCTCCCCCCAAGGGAATGAAAATGGTGGTGTTGAACAGGTTTACCGGCTGGGTGGTGGATGGGGTGTTGCCGGCTGACACCTTTGAATTTGTGCCACCCCCGGGGGCGCACAAGATCGATTCGCTTTTTGAAGGGGAAGACGAAAAGGGCGTAGAGATGCCGGCACCGTCTGTTATGAAAGAAAAAAATGACCCCAAGGTCGTTGAGAAGATTGAAAGCAGGGAGTGATAGTCATGTCGGAACATGTTGATAATGAGTTTGTCGAGCAGAGAAAATTAAATATGGGGGCTTTGGTTGGCAAGGGGATTGCACCCTTTGGCCGGGCCTTTAAGCGTACAGGCCGGCTTGCGGAAATCCGCGCCGGATTCGAGGAGAATAAGCAGGTTGCCATCGCCGGACGCATCACTACCTTTCGTGATATGGGAAAAAGCATTTTCGCGGATCTTCGGGATGGGTCTGATCGCTTTCAGATTTATGCGCAAAAAAACACGATCGGGGATGACGCCTTTGACGCGTTTAAATTGCTGGATCTCGGGGATCATGTAGGGGTGGAGGGTTCCTTGTTCACCACCCGTACAGGTGAGCCGACCCTTAAAATTGCGAACTGGACCATGTTATCCAAGGCCTTGTTGCCACTCCCTGAAAAATGGCATGGCTTGAAAGATACTGACCAGCGTTATCGCCAACGGTATCTCGACTTGATCGCGAACCCCGGCGTGCGCGAAGTTTTCAACAAACGTATTCAGATTGTCCGTGAAATCCGGAACCAGCTGTGTGCGCGCCAATTTCAGGAGGTGGAAACACCCATGATGCAGCCGCAGCCCGGGGGGGCGACGGCCAAGCCCTTCGCCACGCACTATGATGCCTTGGATTGCAAAATGTATCTGCGTATCGCGCCCGAGCTCTATCTCAAGCGGCTGCTGGTGGGCGGCTTCGACAAGGTGTTTGAGCTCAATCGCAATTTCCGGAATGAGGGACTGTCCCGGACCCACAATCCCGAATTTACGATGATGGAGGTTTATGAGGCCTATTCCGACATGCGGGGCATGAAGGACCTGGTTGAGGAGCTGATTACGCAAGTCGCCCAGACGGTGATGGGTACCCTGATCGTGGGGAGTGCCGAAGCGCCCATCGATCTTGTACGCCCCTGGCGCGAGGTGCCGTATCGTGATCTCGTGATGGAGCGTATGGGGGCTGATTGGTTCTCGCTGGATAAACAGGCCATGCGGCTCAAGGCCGAGGAACATGCCTTGTATGTGGATCCGGCCTGGGGCGTCGATGAGATTACCCAGGAAGTCTATTCCAAGCTGATCGAGAAAACCCTGCAGAATCCCACCTTTGTGACCCGCCTCCCCGCGGAGTTGGTGCCCCTTGCCAAGCGCTGTGAGGATGACCCCTCGGTTGTGGATGTGTTTGAATTGGTGATTGGCGGCAAGGAGATTGCGCCGGGGTACTCGGAGTTGAACGATCCCCTCGAGCAGCGACGCCGCTTCGAGGCGCAGGCCGGGGAAGACGCCCAGAAAGTGGATGAAGATTTCCTTGCAGCGCTGGAGCATGGAATGCCGCCCGCCGGCGGGATGGGCATCGGGATAGATCGCCTGGTCATGACGTTGACGGGAAGTGAAGCGATTCGTGATGTGATTCTATTCCCCCAGTTGAAGCCCAAAGAAGATTTGAAATCTGAAATATGAGATTTGAGATTTCAGTATGATGCCCTTTTCCCTATTTCTAGCACTCAAGTACCTGAAGCCGAAGCGGACCTATTTCTCGGTGGTCACGATCATTTCGGTCTTGGGGGTATTGCTCGGGGTGGCTGTCCTGATTATTGTGTTATCCGTGATGACCGGGTTTGATGACATGTGGCGCGAGAAAATCCTCGGGTTCAATGCCCATCTGACCGTGACGGCCCAGGGTGGCGTGACCGAGGAAGAGGATGTGATGAAGCAGCTGGCCCGTCTGGAAGGCGTCGCCGGGGTGGCTCCCTCCACGGAGGGGCAGGTGGTGGTTCAGCATGGGCGCAGCATCTACACGCCCGTATTGCGCGGTATTGATCCCGCCCGTGAAGGTGCCGTCAGTCAGATTCCCGCCAGTGTCACCCAGGGACTGTTCAGTGTGAAGGGGCAGGATGTGGTGATCGGAATTGATCTCGCCCGGCGCATCGGGGTGGGGGTGGGCGATAAACTGCTGATTAATTCCCCCGCCAGTTTCGTCAACAAGGATGAAATCACCCTGCCTGAAGAGTTCCGGGTGGCCGGAATCTTTAGTGTGGGGATGTGGGAGTATGATTCCGGGTTTGTGTTCTGCTCAACCGAGAAGGCGCGGACCCTGTTCGGGTATGAAAGCGGGGTCGGGGCCGTACGGCTGATGGCGAAGGATCCCTATCGCGCCCAGG
This sequence comes from bacterium, assembly GCA_037143175.1. NCBI lineage: Bacteria > bacterium. Next base: position 102,699 of record JBAWZF010000005.1, on the reverse strand, counting down.
AAGTGGCCCGGCAGATTCGCAGCCAGTTGGGGCCGGACTATTATGTGACCACCTGGATGGAGCAAAACCGGCAGATCTTCAGTGCGCTCCGGGTTGAGAAAAACATGATGTTCTTCCTGTTGATTTTCATCACCATTGTGGCGGCATTCGGGATTACCAATACGCTGATCACCGTGACGGTTCAGAAGACCCGCGAGATCGGCTTGCTCAAGGCGATAGGTTTTCCCTCGGGCAGCATTATGCGGATATTCTTCTGGCAGGGCTGGATCGAAGGCATGGTGGGAACCTTATCCGGAGTGGGGGCGGCCCTGTTGATCCTGCATTACCGGAATGATTTGCTCCGGTGGTTGTCCGATACTTTCAATCTGGAGTTGTTTCCCAAAGAACTCTACCGCCTGAGTGAAATTCCTGCGCGGACCGCGCCGTTGGACGTCATTGTGGTGGCGGGTTCAGTGGTATTGATTTGTACCCTGGCGGGCCTGATTCCAGCGTGGCGGGCGGCGCGGCTTGATCCTGTTGAGGCATTGCGGCATGAATGAGCAACCCATAGTCAAAACGGATGCGATCACCAAGACCTACCTCATGGGCGGACGACCCCTGACGGTGTTGAAGAAGGTCTCGGTGTCGGTACAGCCCGGCGAAACGGTCGCCATCATCGGTCCGAGCGGCGCTGGAAAAAGTACGCTGCTGCACGCCCTGGGCGGATTGGATCAACCCACGGAGGGGACGGTTTGGTTTAAAGAGCAGACGTTGTACGGGATGACTCCACGTGAAAGAACGTTGATCCGGGCCCGGCATATCGGGTTTGTATTTCAATCCTACCACCTGCTGCCGGAATTGGATGTGCTTGAAAATGTGCTGCTACCCACCATGGCGTTCTGGAAGATGCGACGACAGCGTGCCGCACACCGGCAACGTGCCGAGGCCTTGTTGGAGACGGTGGGACTCTCCGACCGGATGGGGCATACGCCGTTGGAGCTTTCCGGGGGCGAGCAGCAGCGTGTGGCGCTGGCCCGGGCGTTGATGAATGAGCCGGAATTGGTGCTGGCCGATGAGCCTACCGGGAATTTGGACAGCGTGACGGGTGAATCGATTTTGAAATGCCTGTTCGCCATGACGCAGGAGCGGCGGCATACTTTGATTTTGGTGACGCATAATGATGAGGTTGCAAAGCGATGCGATCGTATCATTCATATGAAAGATGGTTGTGTGGTGGATGTTAAGGAGACAGGTGTTTCATGACGATAAAACGTGGAGTAGCAGTTGTTGGGGGAGTGATCATGCTCAGTTTGGCGGGCCTGGTGGGCTGGGTGTGGTGGTATGCCATACCGGCTTGTGCGGCTTCGAAACTCATGGAACCGGGCGTGCAGGCGGCGGAGGTGGCGAAATCCTTTGAAAAGGTGATGCCCCAGTTGCATTTATCCCATCAGCCGCTGGATATCGGCATTGCGACCAATGCCATGACGCTGTATCTCGCCATGCTGGATTATGATCGCACCTTTTTTCTGGCATCTGATATTGAGGAATTTACAAAGGAAGCGGCGTCACAAGTCGAACGCCTGCACCAGGGCGATGTCTCGTTGGCGTTCAGGATTTTTGAGCGGTTCAAGGAGCGTGTGCGCAACCGGGTGGAATACGCCGATTCGCTTATCGGGAAAGGCTTTGATTGCACCACCCGGGAAACCTATACCTGGAAACGGAAGGATGTTCCCTGGCCGGCGGATGAAGCAGCGTGGAATGAACTCTGGCGCAAAAAAGTAAAAAATGAGTATGTGGCGCGTCTGGTCGCCAAGGAGTTGGCGGACAGCGAGAAGACGAATGCGGTGGCCAAGGCGGATTCCGGCACGGCCAAGGGCGAGGTGCTGGCAACCAATGGGGCGGCTGTGGCCCGGGCCTCGGATGCGGATGCGCAGTTGAGCCCCGAAGTCTTCTTCAGGAAACGTTACAAGCAGTTCCTGATGGTGCTCGAGGACAGCGATGCGGAGTTTGTGCTCCAGCGCTACTTTACATCCTTTACGCAAGCCTACGATCCGCATTCGGAATACATGACGCCGAGTTCCAGTGATGATTTTGAAATTGGGATGAAGTTGTCGTTGGGTGGCATCGGGGCTTTGCTGCAGAGTGAGGATGGTGCGGCGAAAATCGAGAAGGTGATCCCCGGTGGCCCGGCAGCCCGTGATGGCCGCCTCAAACCTGGTGATAAGATCATTGGGGTGGCCCAGGATAAGGGGGAGACCCAGGATATCCTGCACTGGCCCCTGTACAAGGCGGTGGGAATTATTCGCGGTAAGAAGGGGAGTAAGGTGACGCTGACGGTCATTCCCGCATCGGATATCACCGGGGCCAGAACCACAAAGATTACCCTGGTGCGCGATGAGGTGAAGTTGGAAGACCAGGAAGCCAAGGGAGAGATGGTCACGGTCATTGGCGATGAGGGTTCGACGAATCTGGTCGGGGTGATCCGGTTACCGGCGTTTTATGCCGACATGAAGAACCGGGTCAGCGGGGGGGCTGAATTTAAAAGTTCCACCCGTGATATCGCGCGCATCATTACCGATATGAAGGCCAAAAATATCGATGGGCTCGTGTTGGATTTGCGTAATAATGGTGGCGGCTCATTGGCCGAGGCTGTTGAGATGACGGGATTATTCTTTACTTCCGGTCCCGTTGTCCAGGTTCGGGAAAGTCGGGGAGTACAGGTGCTTCAGGACCCTGATCCGGATGTGTTGTACCGCGGGCCCCTGGTGGTGTTGGTGAACCGCCGGAGTGCCTCGGCGTCCGAGATTCTGGCGGCGGCCCTGCAGGATTACGGACGTGCCGTTATTGTCGGTGACTCGAAGACGCATGGGAAGGGGACGGTTCAATCGTGGCAGCCCCTGGAAGAACGTAAAGCGGCACTTGGCTCGATTAAGGTGACGACTCATTCCTTCTACCGGGTGGCGGGTGGTTCAACCCAGTTAAAAGGGGTTGTGCCTGATATTCATATTCCTTCCGTGCTGGATGTTCTGGAGGTGGGTGAAGAATATCTACCCCATGCGATGCCCTGGACGGTGATCAGTATGGCGCGCTACAATCCGGTGACTGATCTTTCGGAGATTATTCCGAAACTGCGGCTGGCCTCTGAGACACGGCGCAGCAAGGACCACCGGTTTGCGGCCCAGCATGATGTGATCGAGCGAATTAAGAATCATCAGTTGATTTCGGGGATCTCGTTAAACCTCAAGGATCGTGTGGCTTTGGCCCAGGAAGAGAAAAATTTGGACAAGGCTCAGGACGAGGCGCTGGGGGAGAATGAATCGGATGGCGAAGGGGTGGTCGCCAAGGGGGCGGACAAAGATCTGGTGCTGAGGGAGTCCTCAAAAATACTGACAGACCTGATGGGCGTATGGAAAGAGAGGAAGTTTAAAAATGAAGATTCCGTTCTGGAAAATGCATGGAGCTGGAAATGATTTTGTTCTGATTGATGATCGCAAGCTGACGGCTCCGACAACAAATGGAACTTGGCTTGCATCCATTGGAACGCGACGTACGGGAGTGGGTTGTGAAGGGATCATTCTGATTCAGCCTTCGAAGAAAGCTGACTTCACCATGCGGTTTTTCAATCCCGATGGGAGTGAAGTGGATATGTGTGGCAACGGGGCGCGCTGTGTGGCCCGGTTGGCTTATGATCTTAAGGTGGCGTCGTCGTCCATGTCATTTGAAACCGGTGCAGGGGTCATTTTTGCCAAGATGGTAGGGGATCAAGTCCGGTTGGGGATGACCATACCCAGAGATTGGCGCTTGAACCAGGTGCTGGATATTGACGGGGTAAAGCGGCCCTATGGTTTTGTGAATAGCGGCGTGCCCCATGTGGTGATGCCGTTGGAGGATCTGGATAAGGAAGATGTTGCCAGGACTGGGGCCGCCATCCGCTATCATCAGGATTTTGCGCCCAAGGGGACCAATGCGAATTTTATTCATGTGACGGGTCCCGATGCGTTGCGCATCCGAACCTATGAGCGTGGCGTGGAGGCAGAGACTTTGGCGTGTGGGACCGGCATCGTGGCTTCCGGCCTGATTGCCGGGCGTATGGGGTGGGTGAAGCCGCCGGTGAAGATCACGTGTGCCGGGGGTGATGTGCTGGAAGTGAATTATACACTGACCGCTGATGGCGCTCAGGAGGTCACACTTCTGGGGCCTGCTGTCTATGTGTTTGCGGGCGAACTCGAAACTCCGTCGGTATGAACATTCCCTTCGAATGGACTCTCGGGCTCCGGTTTATCGTGGCGCTGGCCATGGGCTTTCTGGTCGGGTTGGAGCGTGAGACCGGTCGCAAAGAGCATACCCCGTTTTTCTTTGGTGGGGTTCGGACGTTCCCGATAGTCAGTCTGTTCGGGTTTGCCTGTGCCTGGTTTTTTTCCAATGGACTTCCGTTCATGCTGCCAGCGGGCCTCATCGCCGTCACGACGTTGGCGGTGGTGGCGTATATCCAGAAGATTAAAGCGGGTCGGTTTGGGGCGACCAGTGAAGTCTCTGTATTGGTGACTTACATGATCGGGGCGCTTTCCCTGTTGGCCGATGTCAGGTTCCCGATTGCGTTAGGGGTCGTGAACACCATCCTGCTTTCTGAGAAGTCCGCCCTGGAAAGCTATGTGGCCCGCTTGAATCGGAACGAGTTCCTGGCCACCTTGAAATTTCTGCTTCTGGCATTGGTGATTTACCCGGCCCTGCCGAATGAAGACTACACGCGATATCACCTTAATCCGGCCCGTATCTGGCAGATTGTCGTCATGGTATCGGCAATCGGATTTGCGGGGTACATTCTTTCGAAAAAATGGGGAGCGCGGCTGGGGTTACCCCTCTCCGGGTTACTGGGCGGGATTGCCTCCAGTACGGCGGTAAGCGTGGCGACGGGGCGCTTGGCACGCGAGGTGCCGGCATTTGCGGGGGCGGCACTCCAGGCGAGTTTGCTGGCGAGTAGTGTCATGTATTTGCGCTTGCTGGTGCTGATCGCCGTTTTTGGCAGTGGATTTTCATTGCGGCTGGATTGGCGGATGGAGGTCTTGTGTGTTGTGGGGTTGCTATTGGCCCTGACGGTGCGTAAGGGAACCACGGGGGGAGAGGCGCCGGGTGAGTTCCCGTCCATTCAGAATCCCGTTGAGATCCGGGTGGCTGTCGGTTTCGCGTTGATGTTTGTGGTGATCAAGGTGGGCGTGGCCCTCGCAAAAGAGTATTTTGGACAGGCGGGGGTACTGGGGTTGGGCGTCTTTTCCGGGGTTGTGGATGTGGATCCCTTCGTTTTGTCTCTGGTCCAGGGAACCTTGTCCGGGCGCCTGATGATACAGGCGTTGTTATTGGCGGTCATGGTGAATACCCTGGCCAAGGGGATCTATTTCACCGTGTTGAGCCGGGGGAACCGGTTCCAGTCCATGTGGCGGTATATGGTTTGGGCCGCCTGTCATGTGCCCTTGATGTGGTTATGGTAGCGAGTCAGCATAGAAAGGCAGGACGTGATTATATGAAACTCAGGATCAGTATCTTGTCAGCGATGGGCCTTATGGTGTTGGTGTCGGGATGTGTCAGCACGCCCGCGAGCCGGATTAAAAAAGAGCCCCAAACGTTTGCGGCCTTTGCGCCGGAAATTCAGGTGAAGATTCAGAAGGGTGAAATTGGAATCGGGTTCAGCAGGGATATGGTCCGCTTGGCGCTCGGTCTCCCCCGACAGGTAACGATACGAACCGTGGAATCCGGTGAAGCCGAAATCTGGACTTACACGGGCTCCCGATATATCAGCAGCTATGAACCCTTGAATACCGGTTACTGGTACCGCGATCGCGCAGGACGGTTGAACCGTTCCTATGACACCATGTGGGTCAATCGGGGTTGGTATGAGGATTATCCTGTGCTAAAACTGGAGTTTGTGGGGGACAAACTCAAAGCCGTTGAACGCATAAAGCGTTGATTTATCGCGCCGTGATTTTGAGGATTACGGTGCGGTTTTTCTGCTTGTTCGCCGCCGTTGTGTTGGGGTAGGGGGGATTGGATTCACCCGCCGATGACGTGGTGACCATGGACGCGAGGAGCCCGCATGAGCCGGTCAGATATCCGGCGACCGCTTTTGCCCTTGCCAGGCCGACTGCATGGTTGTCATGGCCATACGCTTTCGCCTTGCTGACCTTGGTGGAATCTGTGTGGCCTTCGACTTCAATCCGGAACGATTTCCCCTTGAGATTTGAGGCGATGGCTTTCAGATCCTGCTGAGCCGTGTTTGAGAGATCGACGCCATGGGAAAAAGTCCCATAATGAAAAACCACCTTCAGTTCGTTCGGCGAGGTAGTGGTGCTCCATCGACTTCCTGAAAGGGATGGCCAGATGGTTTTCTTCTCAGGGGCGCGAACGATTGGTTTCGGTGGGCGGGGCGTAACGGGCACCTCCGGTTCTATGGGTGCAATGATAAGGGGCGGGGCAGGCGGCGGGGGGGGAATTGGTTCTGAGTTGTTGGGTTGTTGGTTGTCGATGGCGGGTTCCGGATGGGGTTCAAAGACTTTAGGTGTGGGCACATTTTCGGCGATTGCCGGAGGGGGTGCGGACTGTCTGGATCCAATCAGATACGCAAAAATGACGGCGACAATTGCGGTAATCACGGTCCCGGTGAACAGAGATTTTGATACCCGTTTCCGGAATACTTCATCACGCGTATCTTCGACTTCGTCAAGCATATGGCGGAGCTGGTTCAATTTTTCCGTCCACTGTTTTTCGGCTTCTGCAAAACGGACTTCTGTTTGGCTGCGAAGCTGATTGGCCCGGGAATTTTGTTCCTGAGCGGCTGCAAGCTCAACTGCAAGCGCAGAGAGGCGGGTTTTTAGAGTCTGGAGTTCCAGGGGGGCTTTGGTTTCGGGGGGCTCGCCCACGATGGTTTCAAGCAGCCGTTCCTCAGCTGTGGAAGGGGCGGCGACTGGCTCAGCGCTCTCCCTATCTGAGTCATCCGGGGCAGGAGGAAGTGGATTAAAAAACGGATCAGATTCAAAGACATCGGCGGCAGGGACGGTCAACAGAGGTAACGGGAGTGTCCCATCAGGGCTGGATTCAATAGGTTTCATGGGAGGAGTAGGGGGCTGGACAGCAGTCAGGAAATCCAATTGGAGTGGATCCTGAATATCTTTACGAGTTTTGGCAGAAAATGGTTTCACTTGGCACCAGATCTAAGAACACTAACAAATAGCCGGAAGATAGCAAACAGCCTTTTCCCTTGCAGGGTAAAGGTTTGTCGGGTAATGATTAATAGGTATTGAGGTCGTTATGAGGAAGGTTAATAAGCTGTTCATTAATTGCAATCACTTATGAATCAACGAATCACCAAGTTCCTTGCTGTCGGGGCCATTCTTTGGATTTTTCAGTTAACGGATGGGGGGGCTGCGACGCGAGGTCCGGCACCGACGTTCGAGCGCATCAAAGAGATGGCAAGAGATCTCGCTTTGGCACCCTATAAAGATACGCGCGTGCCGCTCTCCAAAACCCTTGAGACGCTTTCCTATGACCAGACGCGTGACATCCGCTTTAATGTAAAAGAATCTGTATGGCGGCGGGAACATCTTCCTTTCCAGCTTCAGTTCTTCCATCCTGGTGGAGGACAGAAAGATCAGATTGACATGCATCTGGTGGACGGGGAAAACGTTAAGGATTTCCCGTTTGATCGCGACCTGTTTGATTATGGGAAGAACGACCTGAGTTGGTTTGATCTGAGGGGTATCAAGTATTCGGGGTTCCGCATTCATTATCCACTCAATACAACTGAATATCTGGATGAGTTGATTGTTTTTCAAGGAGCCACGTATTTTCGGGCCTTGCCCAAGGGGTTGATCTACGGGCTCTCGGCGCGGACGGTGGTGATTAACTGCGCCTCGGACCGGCCGGAAGAGTTTCCGCGTTTCCAGGATTTCTGGGTTGTCCGCCCTGATAAGGAAGGGCGTTCCATTCAGCTCTTTGGTCTGCTAGATGGTCCCAGCGTGGCCGGTGCCGTATCATTCCTGATTGAACCCGGAGTTGAGACGATCATTCACATGCGTGTCGCCCTGTTTGCCCGCACCAATCTGGTTAACTATGGGATTGCTCCCCTGACGAGTATGTACTGGTTTGGCAAAAACAATGCCCGGCGGTTTGATGAGTTCCGTCCGGAAGTGCATGATTCGGATGGACTGTCGATCCTGACGGGAAAAAACGAGTGGTTATGGCGGACGCTTGAGAATACGGGGCCACTGCGGTTGAGTGCGTTTACAGACACTAATCCAAAAGGGTTCGGGCTCATTCAGCGGGAACGGAATTTTGCCTGCTACGAGGATTTGGAGACGATGTACCATCGCCGTCCGTCCGCCTGGGTCAAGCCGGTGGGCGCATGGGGTGAAGGTGCTGTACGCCTGGTGGAAATCGGAACCTGGTCGGAGTTCCATGATAACATTGTTGCATATTGGCAGCCCGCCAAGGCGTTAAAGCCGGGGGAATCGGCCGAATTCGCCTATGATTTGACCTGGTATGAGGAGAATCAGAATATCCCCGCGCTGGGTCGCCTTGTGTCAATGCGCTCCGGTCTCACCTTAAACCAGTCCAATGCGCGCAAGTTTGTCCTAGATTTTGTGTGGCCGTCATTGGCCCGGGATGGCGCGTCGGTAAAGCCCGAAGTCGTAGTGAATGCAGGAGGGGGGCAGCTCTCGGGGGTCTCGGATGAGTTTAACCCCTATGACCGGACGTGGCGTGTGGCGTTTGATGTTACGCCTGAAAAGGCATCTGCGCCGGTGGAACTCCGTGCAGTGATTCGAAAGGATGGAGCCCCTTGCACCGAAACATGGACTTATCTCTGGATGCCATAACCTTACCGGCGTGGAATCCCGATGATGCGCTGGCATGGGATGAAGCATTCGGAAAAGTTGAGAACTATCTGCGTGCCTGTCGCGTGGCCAGCCGGTTGCATCGGGCCCGTCTGACGGCACTCATATTGCAACGGGCGTTAAATCGGCGATCAAGCAATCTCGATATTCCGTTGGCCACATTGGCGATTGATGAGGCGCGTGATTTGATTAATCGCTGGATGACCGGGTTGCTTCCTCCTCGTGAAAATGAAAGGCCCTATTCGATGGCTGAGGGGTTTTTGTCCCTTTATCTGTGTGATGCTCCGATGCGATGGCCCAATGCCTTTTTGAACCCGCAGCAGGAACCCCCGGGTTTTGCCGACACCCTGCACGCCCGATTAGTGAAGACCGGGCCTGAGTTGGAGGTCAGCAGTATGGTGCCGCGAGCGATGGATCGTGGGTTGATTCAAGGATGGGCGGGTTCGGCGATGGATACCTTTGATCGGCTTCCCATGTTGCGGACCTTGTTTCTGTGGACTGTATTTGCCATTTTTTTGGTGGTGCTTTTCTGGTATACCCGGAGTTAATTGATAAAACTAATGAGTGAATCCACTTCCATGCCAATCCCTGGGTTACGTCGTTCCGGTTTGCGTCAGGCGTTTTTCTTTACCACCGTGGTGGTGTTGACGGGTATTGCGACCTGGGTGCTGGCTGATATTCTCTGGCGGGGCGGCTTGAGCGGCATCGAGATGGCGGTGCTGTTTTTCTTTGTGCCGCTGTTTGGAATGGTGACGCTGGGATTCGTGCAGGCCGTTTATGGGTTTTTCATTCTGCTGGGAAAAAAAGATCCCTTTAGTATTTCGCGAACCATTCCTGATGCCATGCCCCGGCCTGATGAAATGCCAGCGACTGCGATTGCGATCCCCATCTACAACGAAGATGTCAGTCGGGTCTATGAGGGGTTGCGAACCATTTATCTGGATCTGGTCCGGTCCGGGTATATCAGCCGCTTTGACATCTTTATTTTGAGCGATTCCAATAATCCCAACAAGTGGATTGAGGAAGAAGTCGCCTGGATAGATCTATGTAAGCAGGTGAAGGGTTTTGGTCGCATTTTCTATCGCAAGCGGCGGCTTGGATTGAATCGAAAAAGTGGAAATATCAGTGACTTTTTGCGGCGCTGGGGGCGGAAGTACCGGTATATGGTGGTGCTGGATGCCGATAGCCTGATGGAAGCCAATACCCTGGCCCGGCTGGTTCAATTGATGGAGGTGAATCCGCAGGCTGGCATTATTCAGACGGTGCCCGCGCCCATTCAGGGGCGAACCTTTTTTGCGCGGCTCATGCAGTTTGCCGGGACGCTTTATGGTCCGATTTTTCAGGCGGGTTTGAATTACTGGCAGGCGGGCTGCGGCAATTTCTGGGGGCATAACGCCATTATCCGGGTGGCGCCTTTTATGGAGCATTGCGCCCTTCCCATGTTGACGGCGGGTGCTAATACCCGCTTTATGAGTCACGATTACGTAGAGGCCGCCCTGATGCGGCGGGCCAACTATGAAGTCTGGATGGATTATGAGGTTGGGGGCAGTTTTGAAAATCTGCCGCCGACGCCATTGGATCATGCCAGCCGCGACCGGAGGTGGTGTCGAGGTAACTTGCAGCACGCATGGTTGATCACCGCCAAGGGGTTGCATCCCATCAACCGCCTGCATTTATTCCTCGGCATCCTCTCGTATGTGGCCTCTCCGTTGTGGTTGATTTTTCTTATTTTGGGCTCTTTCTCGGCGTGGGTGTTTTGGGCAGGGGGGACCATTATCACTTTTGATTCCGATGTCGGCTTCTCATCGTTTTTGGATATTGGTGGCGGGCGCTTGGCCTTATTGCTGTTCTTTGTGACGCTGGGGATGCTGACAGTTCCGAAAATGCTGGCCGTCTTGTTGGTCTTTAAGAACAAGGAGAGTCGCGAGAAGTTCGGGGGCGGTTGGCGGATTGTGCTGGGGTTCCTGACGGAACACACGCTTTCGGCGCTGATGGCACCCGTTCAGATGATGTTCAATTCCCGGTTTGTGGTTGAGATTCTCAGCGGGCGCGATGTTCCTTGGAATCCTCAGTCCCGGGATGCCTCAGCCGGCATTGACTGGGAGGCTATTATCACGGCGCATATGGGACATACAGTGATCGGGGTGACGTGGGCTTTGATAGCCTTTTTAATCAATCCGATTTTCTTCTGGTGGCTAAGTCCGGTGACCTTTGGCCTGATGGGTTCGATTCCGATTTCCGCGATGTTGAGTGCACCCGGATTGGGGAAACGGTTACGCCAGATGAAGTTATTTACGATTCCGATCGAAACAAAACCATCGGCAGTGGTGCGCCATCTGGATAAAAATTTAAGAGCCATCCGACACAGGATGGATCCGCCAGACTGGCTGGCCCCGCATTATGGAATTATGCAGGTGGTGCTCGACCCCTATTTGAATGCCGCGCACAGTTCCCTGCTGCGTCATAAGCCCAAGGTGGGGCAGTATGTCACGCGTGATCTTCATGAACTTCAAGTCCGTCTGCTGGCTAAAGGGCCGGCGGCCTTGAATCGCCGTGAGCAGATGGCGGTGTTAATGAATGTGCAGGCTGTGGCCGATTTGCATGATCACGTGTGGCGGATGCCTGAGTCGAGTCTTTCGCCTTGGTGGCGTTTGGCCATGCGGCATTATAATACCCTGACTGATCGCCCGCAAACGGCCCTATACCGGTAATGCATTCCTCCGTGAAGTGGCGAAATAGAATGAATATCATTTTGCCTTTTGCTTTACTCTTTGTTCATAAGTTGTATAGTCGCAATGTAAACGCGCAGTTTGTTTCGCTGTGAATAAGCGGCAGATTTTTGAAGGGAAGCTTATGCCGGATAACATTAAAAAGTGTGACCAAGATCCTGCTTCCTTGTTGAGGTTGCTTATCGTCGAGGATTCGGCGGAAGATGCCGAGATGATTGTGCGGGAATTACGTCGCGCGGGATATGCCCTGGTTTATGAACGGGTGGACACTTTGGAGTCCATGCGTGCGTTGCTGCACTGGGAATGGGATCTTATCCTGGTCGACTATAAAATGCCCCGGTTTAGCGGGCTTGATGCCTTGGCGGAATTCAAAACCTGGAAGCAGGATGTCCCCTTTATTATTGTGTCAGGGGCCATTGGTGAGGAATGCGCGGTTGAGACGTTGAAGGCTGGCGCGCAGGATTATGTTTTAAAGGATCGGCTGGCGCGCCTGGTGCCGGTAGTCCAGCGCGCCCTGAAGGATGCGGTGAATCGGCGTGAGTACCGGCGAGTCCAGCGCGACCGCGACCGTGCCGACGAAGCACTCCGGGTAAGTGAGGCCCGGTTGCGGGTCATTCTGGAGTCTGTCCAAACCGGAGTCATGATTGTTGATCCGGAAAGTCACATCATCCTGGAGGTCAATAGCGAACTGGCCCGGATGGTGGGGTTGCCGGCCCATCAGATTGTGGGTAGTCTGTGCCATAATTTTGTCTGCCCAGCGGTCAAGGGGCAGTGCCCCATTACGGATTTTGGACAATTGATTGATCATTCGGAACACCATTTGCTCAGGGCGGACGGTACGCAGATTCCGGTTCTCAAGACTGTGCGGCAGGTGGCAATTAATGGGCGCCAGCAGTTAATCGAGAGCGTGGTGGATATCAGTGAGCATAAGCGCCTTCAGGAACAGGTGATTCTGTCGCAGAAAATGGAGGCAATTGGCCAGTTGGCTGGTGGGGTGGCTCATGACTTTAATAATATTCTGCAGGTGATTATCGGGTATGCCGAAGTGATCATGCGTAATAGCTCTAATCCTGAATTCGTTACCGAGGGGGTTGAGAATGTCTATCAGGCCGCCCAACGGGCCGCCATGTTAACACGTCAATTGCTGGTGTTCAGCCGGAGGCAGATGGCGTTGCCCGCTATTTTGGGGATGAATAGTGTGATTGAAAATGTGCACGCCCTGATCAAGCATCTGTTGGGCGAAGATGTCAGTCTGAGCATTCAGTGTCCTGCGCAACTCCCTTCAGTCTATGCCGACGCCAGTCAGTTGGAGCAGCTAATTTTGAACCTGGTTGTTAATGCGAGAGATGCCATGCCGTCGGGCGGGCGCCTCGCCATCATAGCGGATGAGGTGACGTTGATGGCGGCACAGGCGGCTGCAATGCCCGGGGCGCGACCGGGGAATTTTGTTTGCGTTTCAGTGGCGGATACCGGGATGGGAATGGATAGTGAAATTCTGCAGCATGTTTTTGAGCCGTTTTTCAGCACGAAAGGTGTCGGCCATGGGAGTGGCCTTGGCCTTTCGGTAGCCTACGGGATTGCCAAGCAGCATGATGGCTGGATGACTGTTAAAAGCCAAGTGGGGAAGGGATCAACCTTTACCTTTTATCTACCGGTTCGGGAAGGAGACAAGTTGATATCGAGTGTGGACGCGCCTGTCAGTGTGACGGGAAAAGGTGAACGTATTTTGTTGATCGAGGATGAGCCTGAAGTGCGTGTGCTTACGTCACGCGTCCTTTTGTCGGCGGGATATCAGGTGGTCGCGGTGGGCACCTTCGCGGATGGGGACGCTGCGCTTCGTCAGGATGGGTCTTCTTTTGACCTGGTGTTCAGTGATGTTGTGCTGCCGGATGGGAACGGTGTTGAATTGATTGAGAGTGCGCTGGAACGTAATCCAAAGTTGGGCGTGCTGATCACCAGCGGCTATACCGATGAGCGTTCGCGCTGGCAGACGATTCAAGATCGGGGATTTCCCTTCCTTCCAAAACCGCACTCGCCTTCGCGGTTATTGAGTGTGATTCGTGAGGTATTGGCCTCGGCAAAGGTGGCGTAGCGGGGAAGATGTAAATGTCTCTTGATAAAATTCGAATCCGAGATCTTCGTGTACGGAGCAGGGTGGGGGTGACGTCGCTGGAACGTCGCCTGCCTCAGGAGCTTCTGATTACGGTGACCCTTCATGTCGACTTGCGGCGGGCTGGCCGGACGGATGATTTGCGGCACACCGTGGATTACAGTATTTTGAAAAAGGCCATTCTGGCGGAAAGTGAATCAAAATCCTTTAAGCTCATCGAGCGGCTGGCGCAACGGATAGCCGAACTGTCCCAGCAATCGCCCCTGGTGCAGCAAGTGGACGTCCTGATTCAAAAGCTGGGGGCGCTCCGGTTTGCGCACTGTAGTGAAGTGGAGATTACGCGGGTAAGGAATGAAAATGAAGGACTGTCATGAATAAGAAACGTGTGGCGAGTTTGATCAAGGAGTTGTTGAAGGAGATTGGTGAAGATCCCACTCGGGAAGGCTTGATCAAGACCCCGGAACGTGTGGCGTCATCCTATGAATTTCTGACGTCCGGGTACAGGATGTCTGTTAAACATATTGTTAATGGTGCCGTTTTCACGGTTGAGGCCAACAATATGGTGTTGCTCAAAAACATCGAGGTTTACAGTCTCTGTGAGCATCATATGCTGCCTTTTTTCGGGCGGTGCCACATTGGCTATATCCCCCGTAAGAAGGTGTTGGGGGTCAGTAAGTTGGCGCGTATCGTAGATTGCCATGCACGCCGCTTGCAGATCCAGGAACGGCTGACCGCGCAAATTGCCGAGGATATTATGGATTATATTAAGCCGGAGGGGGTCGGGGTGGTCATGGAATGCCGCCATCTCTGCATGATTATGAGGGGAGTCGAGAAACAGGATTCTGTTATGACGACTTCTTCCGTGCTGGGTAGTTTCCACAACGATTCATCGACCCGTTCTGAATTCCTTAGCCTGCTGCGGTAATTATGAGTAAAGGGAAGACGATTATTTTTCTAGGTGACGGCATGGCTGATGAACCGATGGCGGAGTTGGGTGGAAAAACTCCTTTGCAGGTCGCCCACACGCCGGGTATGGATCGCATTGCGAGGGAGGGGCGCTCGGGCACTCTCTTGACCTTACCGGAAGGGTTTCCCACCAGTAGTGAAGTCGCCAACATGTCGGTCATGGGGTGTGATCTGCCCACGGAATATTGCGGTCGTGGTGCTTTGGAGGCGGCGGGGCGGGGGATTCCCCTGGTGCCCAGTGATGTCGCATTCCGTGTTAATCTGACCACTGTGGAGGAGGGGGTGCTTCGCGACTTTTCAGGGGGGCGCATAGGTTCTCCCGACGCTGCCCTGCTCATCCAGGCCCTGAATGAGCAATTGGGTAGCAGTAAGATCCGATTTTATACGGGGCTGAGCTATCGCAACATTTTGATTTGCTCTGGCTCTGAGTTCAGCGCACAGGTTAAAACGGATAAGCCGGATGATAATCACGGGCAGCGGATTGCTGAACATTTGCCGCGCGCTTTGAGCGCGGAAGGTGAGGTCACGGCAGAGGTGTTAAGACGACTGATGCAGGAGGCCACGGCGGTGTTGACCAATCATCCCATCAATCAGCGACAGCTGACTGCAGGTCTGGCGATGGCCAATGGCATATGGCCTTGGAGCGGTGGGCGTGCGGGGGCTCTGAAATCGCTTAAGGACAAATACGGGATCACGGGAGCTGTGATTTCGGCGGTGGATGTGATCACCGGCCTAGGGCGCTGCTTGGGGTTGGACGTGGTGCCGGTTCCGGGCGCGACGGGGTATATTGATACCAATTATGAGGGAAAAGCGGCGGCGGCGGTGGAAGCCATCAAGACCCATGATTTTGTATACCTGCATCTTGAGGCGATTGATGAAGTGTCTCATGAACAGAACCTGGCGCTTAAGATTAAGGCCATAGAGGATTTTGACGCTCGAATCATTTGCCCGGTGATGGCGGCTGTGGGGCCGGAGGCCAATTACGCCGTCTTGCCGGATCATCCGGTGCCAATCTGTCTGGGAAAGCATACCCGTACTCCAGTTCCTGTCTCGGTGCTCAGTCCTGGCGTGCCCCCTGATGGTGTCACGGAGTTCAATGAGGTGGATTGCCTGCGCGGCAAACTTGGAGCGATGCAGGGGGACGCGTTGATGAGAGTTCTGTTTGGCTAAATCAAAAGAGTCTGATCGCGTCGTGGTATGGCTGCTCATAATCAATTATCGAAGACGATGCGGATTGATATTCCGTCTGCAGGTCATGCCGGCCGGCAGACGCGTGGCGTCCCCAGGACTCAGGTCGCGGATAGCCCCCGACAGCGAATGACGTTCGGGGAGATTGCTGTTCGGAATTCGGATCTCAGTGAGCTGTTTCAGAATGTCTATGATTCGGCCTTCATCACGGAGCTTAACGGGAAAATTGTGGATGCGAATGTCCGGGCGACGCAATCGTTCTATTATTCGCAAGATCAGTTCAAGCAGGGGATGATCACGGATATTGTGCAGGGGATGACCGAAGAGGTTCTTGCAACCATTGGCGAGAATCTGCAGAACGACCGGTTCACCCTCATTCAGGCTGAATGTGTACGACAGGACGGAACGGTGATCCCGTCTGAAATCTCCACGTGTAAGATCAATCTTTCCGGAAAGGCATATTTATGCTTTTTCATCAGGGATATAAGTGCTCGTAAGGAGGCGGAAGATGCCTTGCAAGCGGCGCATGACTCCCTGGCGGAGGAGGTGCGTAAACGTACCCGGATCAATGAAGAACTGAGCCTTGAGATTGCCGAAAGAACGCGTATTGCAGCAGAGTTGAATCTCGCCATCGAACAACTGCAAAAACATGACCGGGCGAAATCGCAGTTTGTTTCAAATGTGTCGCATGAGCTGAAAACCCCGCTTTCTTCCATTAACTATATGGCGGGCAATATGTTCAAAGGTATTGCCGGGCCGATGTCAGAGCAGGGCAAGGGCTATCTGAACATGATTCGGGAGGATTGCCAGCGGTTACAGAGAACCGTTGATGATATTCTGGACATGAGCCGTATCGAATCGAATACACTTCGCTTGAATCTGGTAAAGGTGAATTTCAGCCGTTTCCTGACCCGAACTGTCGAAGCGCTGCGAATGCAGATCGAGGAGCAGGGGTTGAGTCTGGAAGTGAGGGCGGAGGGAACCGGGTTTGCCGCATGTGATCCCCAGAAAATGGAGCGGGTCATTTTTAATGTCGTAAAAAATGCCATAAAATACAATACGACCAACGGCTTTATCAAAGTGCAACTTTGCTCCGATGGAAAAGAAGGGGGGCAGCACGTTGTTGAGGTGATTGACAGCGGCATCGGCATTGAGGCGAAGTATCTTCCCCGTATCACCGAGCGTTTTTTCCGAGTGGGGGAGTATGTGAGTGGCGCGGGATTAGGCTTGGCCATCTGTCAGGATCTGCTTGTGCGGCATGGGGGGATGATTGATGTGACCAGTCCGCCTGTGGGGTATGGTAAAGGGACCCAAGTGTCCCTGTTCCTCCCCGTGGTACCTGCCCCTTCGGCCATACTGGCCTATGAAGATGATGCCATGATGGGCTCGGTCACGGCGTGGTTGGAGGAGTATGGTTATTGTGTGACGGCTGGCAAACTTTCTGATGGTTCGCTGGCTTCAGCGTTGAAGGGAGAGCGGCCGGATCTTATTATCCTGGAATGGATGCATGGGGGTATGGACGGGGGCGTAGTGATATCGATGGTGAAGGGCAACGAGGCATTGGCACGTGTTCCCGTTTTTTCAATAACGGATGAGGAACCTCCGGTTGTGAAAAGGGAAATATTGGACGGATTTGAAATTCCACGACTCACCCCCACCGTCAGCAAAGAGGAATTGTGGATGTGTGTGGAAGAGTTGGTGGTGGGACGGAAACGGTTGGATTTTTGAAATACAAGGAGCAGATCGAAATGACTAAAACAGCGCAGCGAATTCTATTGGTTGATGATGAGCCTCATTTATTGATCTCCCTTGCGGACTATCTTGTCAGTGAGCGCTTTGATGTTGTCACGGCAAGTAGCGGTGAAGACGCCCTCAGGAAACTGGAGGAGACCCGGCCGGATCTGATTGTGCTGGATATCAGTATGCCCGGGATGGGGGGGCTCGGTTTTCTCCGGCAGATTACCTCGGGCGAAGGTAAGCCCCTCTATCCGGTACTGGTGCTGACGGCCCGTTCGATGCTTGAAAACTTTTTTGACTCTGTAGCCGTGGCGGGTTTTCTCACGAAGCCTTGTGATGAAAACAAGTTGTTGCGCACCATCCGTAAAATATTGGCGACTCACCAAAAGCAGCCCGCCCGCAGCTCCGGGCAGAAGCTTACGGTGCTTTTGGCAGAGGATGAGCCCTTGTTGGCGCAGGGCATGACGGATGTATTTGTTGCGGCGGGTTATAATGTAGTGAATGTGGAAAACGGACCGGATGTTTTGGATAAGGCGGTGACGCTTACACCGGATGTCGTGGTGATGAAGGATGTGCTTCCCCGGCTTAACGGTTCTGCCGTTGCGCGACTCATTGACGTGATGCCCAGTCTGAGTGGCCTTTCAGTTGTTCTTTATGGCGCCAAGGTGGAGGGCGTGAATCCGGTCGTTGCCAAATGTGTGAAGCTGCATTTGTCCACCAATCATCCCAAGGATCTTTTAAAGGCCCTGCAATCCGTGCTTTATTGATTGCGTAAGGCGCTTAGCAGGGGGGCGCGAAGTGCTAGTCGGGTTGCCAGCAAGATCCATAAGATCTGGAAGAGAAGCATTCCGCAGATAAGAAGTGTCAGGGTTCCCCAGGGAGGGTGAACCCCCGGCGCCCGGAGTGCCGGCCACATTGCCATCAATGAGGCCGCAATACCTGCTGTAAGGCCTATTCCTAGAATGAACGCCTGTTCCACCAGCACAACCATGAGGATCTGCCCATAGGAATATCCTGTGGCGGATAACAAGGCTAGTTCATTACGGCGTTCTTGAATATTGCGTAGAATAACAATCGTTATTCCCGCACTCCCCAAAAGCATGCCCAGTCCCCCAAGTACCAGAAACACGGCCATATAGGCCGATTCCACGGCGTAAAAAGATTTCAGTCGGTCGGTGGTCGAGGTAATATTCATCCCCCATTTCCCCAATGTGCTTGAGAGCGCGTTTCTGGCTTGAGATTCATGGCCACGGGGAGTGTCAATCAAGAACAGGCGGGTTCCACTTTCGGAGGGGAAGTGTGTGGCAAAAGCCTGGGCGGAAATCAGGATGGAGCCTTGAAAGACCGATAGGCGCATGGGCAGAGTGCCGATAAGTTTGACGCGGAATGTTTCTCCGCGTTCATCACGAAAAGTCAGGATATCGCCGTTTGTCCCCGTTTTCTTTTTTAAACCCCACTCAGCAGTATTGGTATCGCCCACCAATCCGGGAATGGTGCCGTTGGTGTCGGGCATATCCAGGAGAGTCCAAAAACTGCTTTCCGTATCCAGGGATTGAAACGCTTTCCGTTTTGTAAATTCGCCCGGCTCAACGCCGATCAGCGTTGGGATTTGGGCGCGGTTGAGATTCAGGCAACTGGCATCATCGCCTTCCCGGACTTTCATGGAGACAATCTGGGTGGTTTTTAAATCAGGATGCTGGTCGAGTTTAAACTTTTTTCGCCCTTCCGGGGTGTTCAGGTCGGCTTGAATCGGAAATGTCGAATCGCCGAATAGTGCAAAGCCCCCCGTTCCGGAGTCACGGTGTATGGCGTCGTGTCCGATGTCCTCCTGCATGGCGGTTATGGCAATGACCAAAAAGGAGCCACAGGCCAGCAGGCTGGCGACCGTCAGGCTGCGTGCGGGCTGACGTCCCGCATTGCGTATACCCAGCATCAGGGGAGTGAGGCGGCCTCCGGCCTTCGCCAGCCGGACCAGGAGGAGGCGGGCAAGTCCAAGGATTGAAAACAGGAGCATACATCCTGAAGCGAAAAAATATGCGGCCAGGTTCTGGGTATCACCCAAGGCTCCATGCCCGACGAGTCCCAAGGCAATGGCGAGGCTGACACAAGGGATCCATTTCCGACTGGGGGCCTGTTGGTCGTCTGAGGGGGCCTCCCCTGAAAGCAGTTCTGCCGCTGATTTATGGGTTTGTCGTCGAATAGCAAAGATGAGTGACCCCATGGCAAAGATGAAACTCATTAAGGCTCCAATGGCTGTGGTCGCAGGAGTGGCATGGTACTGGATTTCTGCCTGCGCCACGGCTCCCTGCCAGAAGTGGCTCAGGCCCCAGATCATCACCCGGGTATAATAGGTCCCAAGTAAAGCCCCTGCCATCGTTCCTGTGGCGGCAATCAGGGTGCATTCCTGGATCCATAATTTACGAATTTGTCTTGGCTGAAAACCAACGGCCAGCATGAGCCCGGTTTCCTCAGCGCGCTGCTGGATCCCAAATGCAAATAACAGCCCTGTCAGCATCAGGCTGGCGACAATCAGGAAAAAACTCATTCCCAGGAATAGTTGCCCGAAATCCATGGACTCGTCCGCCGCCTTAAGTGCGGTTTGGCGGACGGGTAGAAAAGCGAGGCCCAGATCCGAAGGGTTTAGGTGCTTTAAAACAGTCTCTGCAATGGCCTTGCCTCCATCACGATGGGCATGGAAGCGAGCCGCTGTAAGGTTGCCAAAGTGGTTAGCCCACATTTCCTGGCCTGCTTTTAAGGTAATCAATGCTTTCGGGGTGGCACGAAATTCGTTCCAATAAGTTTCGTTTGCGGGGTCCTCCATCTTATCCTTTTGAAGCGGCATCCCGATATCCCAGTCAGTACATTTTCCGGCATCGGTCAGTCCCGGAAAATCAGGACTTAGCTCTTTTTCTTCTTGTAAGTCACGCATCTCAACTACGCGGCAAATCTTGAACGGCCGGTTTGTTTCGATGAATTTGTTTCCGGCATCCAGTTCGTAATAAGATAACTTTACAAAATCACCGGGTTGAACGGTCAATTGATCGGCGAGCCAGCGGTTGATGATGATCTCATCATCTTTCATTTCAGGCGGCACCAGCCCAAGTGATGGATCTGCGGAAGGAGAAAGGGCAATCACGAAAGAGTAAGGGGTTGCCCGGAGGGGGACATCCGTACGGGCGATGGAGTTGACGAGATACGTCAAGGCGCCGACCGTATTACTAAGACTCGCCAATGCAAGGCCGATGGGCGGATCCATAAGCACCCGGTTACATTCGAGCTGAATCACACCTTCGCCAGCGGTGGTTTTTAGTGTTAAGCCGGCATCTGTAAGCTGCCAGACTTTACGTATGGCCCGGTTCAGAGTCTTTCCATTCGGGGGCATGCCAGATGTGGCGTGGCTATCCGGACTCCCTGCCAGCAAGAGATTGGCCTGATGATTCAAGCCTGCGGTTTGTTGAAGCCATGGCAGGCTGACGAAAGCAGTGCAGGGAACTTGCTGATTTGCGGCAAGATTAAAACGGCCCATTTGACTGTTGCTGACAATGACTTCAACGGTAAAGGTTGCCCGGAGGGTGTCATTCTTTTCCTGGGATGAGAGCGGGGCGTCTTTGGACATCAGGGACGGTTTGCTGAAGCGGATGGAAATTTGGTCTCCGCACTGGACTTGAAGGGCGGCAGCCAGCGTTTCATTGATCGCAATCACATCCTTCGTAAGGGTGGGTTTTGGGCCTATGGCGAAGGTCCAGAATGACTCCTGCACCCCCAGTAATTGAATGTTATTAATTTGCAGCGGCTCAGTTCCGGTACCTTTTGAGCTCAGGGCGATTCCACGGAAGAGTAATGCGGGAGCGACTCTGGCACCGGTTTCGTGTTGTATGCGGGGCGCGAGGGCGTCCGAGAAGAAGCGGCCTCGACTTTCCAGTGCCCACTGAATATTGCCAAGGCGGAGCAGGGCCGACTGTGTGAGACTGAATTTAATCGAGTCGCCAATGAGCAGGGATCCGACAAAGATGGCGGACGCAAGAAGGGTGCCCGCCAGTACCAGGGCATGCGCTCGATGGTAGAAGATCGTACTGCGCAAAGTGAGTTTGAAAAGCGTCATGTTATTTTGCTACCAGTTGGCCGTCGAGAAGTTCATAAACCTTATCCATCCGGTTGGCCAGAGACAGGGAGTGGGTGACGACGATAAGGGCCGTGCCCTCCTGCTGGTTCAAGGTGAGCATCAGATCTGCGAGATGTTCGGCGCCGGAATGGTTGAGTGAGCCTGTGGGTTCATCCGCCAGAAGCAGGTGCGGCCGATTGATCATGGCTCTTGCCACTGCGACCCTGAGTTGCTCGCCGACGGACAATTGGCCGGGCCGGTGAGTGAGACGATGGGACAAGCCGACCTTGTCCAGAAGACTTCGAGCCCGTTGCTCCGCTCCCGCCGGATGGGGGTTCACCAGCGCCGGGATCAGGACATTTTCCAACACATGGCACTGCTTCAGCAGATGGTGCATCTGGAAGATCATTCCGATTTTTTCATTTCGGATCCTTGCCTGCCCCCGGATGGGGAGGGAATTGAGTTCGATACCTTCTAACCGTACATGGCCTGAAGTGGGGGTGTCCAGTGTGCCGATGATGTTCAGTAGGGTGCTTTTCCCGGAGCCGGAGGGACCAATAATAGCGATGGTTTCTCCCGCTATTACAGTCAGGTTAATGTCTCTGAGCACCTGCAGTCCCCCCTCGGCTGGCGAAGGATAGGTTTTATTGATTTTCTCGAGGGTCAAGAGCGGGTGTGGCGTATTCATTTTGGTTGATAGAGGATAATGTACCCATCATCGGTCCCGACAATAATTTTATTGGCTGATATTGCCGGAGAGGTCAGGACGTCGCAGGGTTTGTCTGACCATAAAGTTTTGCCATCTTCCAGATTCAACAATGACAGCAGGCCGTCTGAGGTTACGATGACGGTATTGCCAGCGACTACAGGAGAAGTGGGATTTCCGGGAGTGAGCGTGCTCCAGACTTTTGCGCCATCTTCCCGGTTGAGGCAATACATGAAGCCATCACTGGAGCCGGCCAGGATCCGATTGGGTGTGACGGCGGGGGTTGTGAATATTTCGTTACTTGCCACCTGTCTGGTCCAAAGAGGCGTGAAGGTGGTGGTATTGACGCAAAAGACAGAGCCGTCACGCGCCCCGGTATAGGCCCGAATCCCCTCCAAGGCCGTTCCGCCTGCCATGGGGCCGTGTTCCGTGAATTCCGTTTTGGCCAGTGTTGTGCCTGTTGAGACAGAGATGAAGTGCAGGGCGGAATCACAGGCGCCAAACACAATAATGCCATGACCAACAGCGGGTGAGCAATCGGAGCGGCCGGCAGGCTTGGAGGACCATATCATCCGCCCTGTTGCCAAATCCAGACGGAGCAGGCTGCCAGTATTGCGTGAGAGCGCCAATACGGAGACGCTATTGGATCCTTCTGGTTCCAGCCAGTTGAGCGCTCCATAAAGGTCCTCGCCGATTTTTGTTTTCCATTTTTGAGAACCGGTTGCGGCCTCAAACGCATAAAGGGCTCCTTTGTCTGTCCCTGCGAGAACGATGTTTTCGACACAGAGCGGGGGCGTTGAAAAAGACTCCTGCTGAGATGTTTGGGGCAGGCTGGCTGTCCAGCGCTTCACGCCATCCAGGCCCAGGGCGATCAGTTCGCCGCGGGAGGAGACTGCGTAGATGGCTCCATTGTAGATGGTGGGGGGCTGGGTCACAGGTGCGCCGATCTTAAATCGCCAGCCGATGGTTAGCGGGGGCAGAATGGAGGTTGAGGAGATCCCTTGCAGGCTAGCCTCACCGTGGTAGGTCGGCCAGTTGGAGGTCACCGGCAAGTCTGCTGCCCGGCAGGCTAGGTTGGCTAGCAACAGGACTATTGGTGTTATTGAATACATTTATGATACACGGCCAGGATCCGGGTGGCCATTCCTTTGATATTAAATTCCTTGCGAACATTATCGCATCCATTACGCCCCAGTCGTTGTGCTGCCTTGGGATCCTGGAGCAGGCTTTTTAGTGCCATGGTCAATCCGGTCGGATCAGCGGGGTCGTAACAGAGGCCGCCCCCTGTTGCCGTAATAATTTCCGGGAAGGCTCCGATTCGAGGTTGAACCACGGGAACGGCGCAAGCCAGTGCTTCCAGTATAAACATGCCGAACGCCTCGGGGTGCGGCATGGGGACTGACAGCACAGAAAGCGATTGGAGAAATTCAAGACGGCGCTCTCTGGTTAGTCCCTCACAAAACTCCACATCGCCCAGCATTCCCTGGGCGTTGAGTTTATGGCGCAAGCGTTGAAGGAACGGAGTGTCATCAGGTGTCTGGCCGCCCATAATTTTAAACTTGAGAGTCCTCAGGGCGGGCTCCCTTTTGAGTTCGATATAGGCGTCTACCAGGACATCCAGGCCCAGTGACTCTGTCATTTTGGAAAGGAAGCCGATGGTCGGATTTTGCGGGGGAGTGAGTGCCGGCCCGTATTCGTCCGGGGAGATTCCAATAGGAATCTGGTGGAAGCGGTCGGACGGTACTCCCTTCAGGCGTGTTTGCATGAGGTGGTTGTAGTAACTGCTGACGGGAATGAAGGCGGCAATATCACGGGCTTTTTCTGACATGATTTGCCAGGCTTCGGCAGCGGCGCCTGGTTCCATGGAATCGATCCAGGAATCCTCGTCCTGAAGGGTGCAAATCACGGGAATACCCAGTTCCCGTTTAATACGGCCCGCCAAGCCCAGCAGGAGGGCATTGGATAGGTGCACGATGTCCGGCTTGGCGTGATGGAGCAGCCAGGACATCAGGTGATCCAGTTCCGCCTTCTGACCGCCTTTTTCCCCGCGTAAGACAGATAGGGTCATGGTTTCGAGTCCGCTGGCGCGGGTGGTGGCGGATTTTTTAGCCACCCATCTGAGCAATTGGCGTGAATCCAGCAGGTCTTTCAGCCAGCGCGGGGCGTTGTTCAGGGTCGGAAAATGCTGGGCGAGATAGACGCCAACGGCGCCGTAAAAGATGGGTACTTCAGCGGAGCCCAATGCTTCGCCTTCGGAGAAAAGAGGCAGATACATTGGAACCAGAACAACCTCATGCCCCAGGGCTCTGAGCTCCAGGATCAGTTCCTTGTCACGCATGCAATTCTGGCAATAGAACACATCGGCTGTACCGGGGATTATATGCACCACCTTCATGGGTAAGAGTGTAGGGGAAAGCCTGCCGGCAGTCAAAGTCCTGAAAGAGCTTTTCATTTCGAAAAGACTCGCCATAATCCGGGCTGATTCTGAGAGATTGAGTAATTCATTAAAGGAGTCGTAAGAATGGAAAATATTCCGGTTCTCCATGTGTCTGGGAAATCCCTGGCTGAAGCCTATGAAAAGGCCTTGTGTGCGTTGAATGAGGGCGGAACACGGTTCCGCACCCAGTACGATAAACCGGGGGACCCTGCCAGCCTCGACTCCACCATGAACATCACGGTGCTTGATCCCTTAGCCGACCCCATGATCCACAAGGCTTTCCCCGGGGGGATTGAGGATTTGCGGGAATACGTCATGGAATTGCAGGGGGCCAAGGATCATTGGGTGAAAAACATGAATGATGCGGCCGATACGCGCTGGGAGTACACCTACCATGGACGCCTGGCAAATTACGGCGCCATCAAGGAATTACGGAGTTATGAATCGGTAGAGGCCGGTTTCTTTAAAATCAATCAGATTGATGCTGTTGTGAATAAGCTGGTGAAGCAGCCGTTCACCCGGCAGGCCCAGATGATTACCTGGATGCCGCATGTGGATTTGGACTGCTATGATCCGCCTTGTTTGCAGTCGCTCTGGTATCGAATACTTGAGGACAAGGACGGGGTCTGGTGGCTGAATTGCAACATCCGGTTCAGGAGTAATGACGCCTGGGGCGCCAACTTCATGAACATGTTCGGCTTGACCCTGTTTAACAGGGACGTCATTGCCGCCGAAATTTCGCGCCGGGCCGGGAAGACGGTGAAGTTGGGTCGGCTCAACTGGCAGGCGGATTCATTCCATATTTACGGCAAGGATATTGATGTCGCCCGCCAACGTCTGTTTGATCGCATCAAGACCACCGCTTTTGAAGATCGCGTCTATTGCTTTCATGATTCCATGATTCAGGAAATCTATAACGAGGCGGAAGCCACTGTGCGGGAGAAGATTCGCGAATTTGACGCGCGCTGAGGTTATGAGAATATTAGTCACAGCAGGGCCGACCCGTGAGTTCATGGATCCGGTGCGATATATCAGCAATCGATCCTCCGGGAAAATGGGCTACGCGATTGCCGCGGCGGCTTGTGCGCGCGGTCATGAGGTGGTCCTGATCAGTGGGCCGGTAGCGCTAACGGCCCCTGCGGGTGTTAAGGTGGTGCCTGTTGTGTCGGCGGCAGACATGTTACCTGCCGTTGAAAGTCATTTTGAGGCATGTGATGCGCTCATTATGGCGGCGGCTGTTTCAGATTGGCGGCCCGCTGTTGTGAGTCAGCAGAAGATGAAGAAGCAGAATGCCCGGATGGAGCTGATGCTTGAGCCGACGGCGGATATCCTGCTGACGATCAGGCCGCGAAAAGGGGGCCGGGTAGTGGTCGGGTTTGCTGCCGAAACCACAGAGGTTGAATCCGAGGCGCGTCGAAAGTTGGCGGCCAAGGGGCTTGATCTGATTGTGGCCAATGACGTGACCCAGTCGGATGCCGGATTTGATGTGGAAACGAATCGAGTCGTATTGATCACGACAACGGATCGCCTGCCGCTGCCACTGATGACGAAGCGGGAGGTGGGCGAGCGGATTGTCGAATGGGTGGAATCGCGGGCTGGCATGTCCCGGGAAATGCATAAGTAGAAAGCCTGAGTTATGACTGAGAAGGTGGATCAACTTTTGTTTGTGGGGGGATCTGATGCCAGTTGTGGCGCCATGGCGGCGGCCTTTGCCAATGCAATTTGTCGGAAAAATGTTGTTGCCCGTTATGCCGGTGTGCTTTCCGGTACGGTCGACCCGTTGGTGTGGCGGGTTTTGTCAGAGGTACATCTTTCGGGTGACGGTTCGGTTGGCATGCGGGTGGCTGATCTGGGTAATTGTGCTTTTGATGTGATGGTGGCTTTATCTGAAGAGGCCGCTGAAGCAGGTCGGATGTTGCCGGGAAATCCCCAGAAACTGCTTTGGAATATCCCGGAGCCAGCCTCCTTGAAGGGGGATGTGGAATGGCGCTTGCAGGCATTCCGTGAGACGCGTGATATGATCAAGCGCTTGGTAGACGATTTTTATGCGAGGGGATATCTGTCGGCCTTTCTTGCCTCAAAACATGAATATGATCTGATATTGGATAATATCTCCGAGGGTGTGATTGCTCATGATTTGAATCGGCGGATATTTTATTTCAATGCGGCAGCAGAGCGGATCACCGGGTATAAGCGTGAAGACTTGTTGAATCGTGACTGTCACGAAGCCTTGCCCAGTGGGTTATGCGGCGCGAAGTGTTCGTTTTGTGAGGGGAACGCTCTGCCGGAATATCCCGCCAGCAAAGATCTCGAGATCGTTACCCGTACAGGTGAACGACGGCGGATTCATATGAATCTTAATGTCATGAAGAATGATCAAGGCCATCCGTTGGGATTATTAGCTTGTTTTCGGGATTTAACACTTGAGGTGCAGTTGGCCCGTCGTTTGGGTGAGATTGAACAGTTTAGCGGCATTATCGGGCGTGACCCCAAGATGCAGGCGCTCTACGATATCATACCCGAGTTAGCGGAATCCTCGGCACCGATTCTTGTGCAGGGCGAAAGTGGGACGGGTAAGGAACTGATTGCGGTCGCGCTTCACAATGAAGGGCCTCGTGCGAATAAAATGTTTGTACCCGTGAATTGCGGGGCCTTGCCGGAAGGCTTGCTTGAAAGCGAGTTGTTCGGGCATGTAAAGGGCGCTTTCACAGGGGCTATTCGCGATAAGAAAGGGCGTTTTGAGCTGGCGGACGGGGGCACCATTTTCCTCGATGAAATTGGTGATATTTCGCCCGCCATGCAGGTTAAGTTGCTCCGGGTGCTGCAAGAAGGCCGCTTTGAACAGGTCGGGAGCGAGAAGACCATCAAGGTCAATGTCAGGGTTATTAGTGCCACTCATCGCGACCTGATTCAAGAAATGGCTGCAGGCAAGTTTCGTGAAGATTTATTCTACCGGCTCAGCGTCGTTCCGCTTACGTTGCCGCCGTTGAGAGAGCGGCGAACCGACATCCCCCTGCTGGCCAATCATTTTTTGAAGCTGTATGCAGGTGGCAAGCCAATCACGTTTTCGCCTGATGCCTTGGATTTCATGTTGGGCTACAACTGGCCCGGCAATGTACGTGAACTCCAGAATTGGATTCAGTTTGCCCTGATCAAATGTAAGGGCGGTACAATTTTGCAAGAGCATTTGCCGCCCATTGCACTTAAGGCGCAGCCGACGCATGGGGTGGCAGCCGCTCTGGCTCCCCCTTCCAAAGGGAAACAACGCCTGACTCAGCAGATCGTTCGTGAGACTCTTGAGCGGGTGGGGGGCAACAAAGTTGAAGCCGCCAAGGCTCTGGGAGTGTCTCGTGCGACACTGTATCGTTTCATGGAAGAATCTATCACGCCTGAGGCGTGAGACATTCTTTACATGTGATTTGAGACACATCCTTCAATTGTTGCGCTGTTGCCTCATGGCTGTAACGTATTCACTACGAATACGTTAATAACAATTCGATCAAAAGCTCCGCACTGGGCACGCATCCTGCATCAGTAATCATCAAGAAATTTATTGGAGAAGAATGCATGGATGACTACAATGAAAACATCAGGGCGTTAATTCAGGTCGCAACGGAATTGATAATTGTTGCTGATAAGGGGCAAGCTGAATGTACTGATGAAAATTGCATGTCTTTATATGGGTTAACAAAAGACTGTGGATATAGGATAAGGACTGCAGCGCGGCGTGAGTTTGAGGCGCACGAGGTAAAGCGTGGAGTGGGTTAAAACTGGTGAGTAACATGAAAGGTGACAGGATGAAAATTAAATTAAGTTTAGTGGTATTGATGTATTTGTCGGGGATCGTCGGATATTCGGCTGAGGTGCCGAAGAGTGAAGGAAGCGCGGTCGTGAAAGCTGTTGTTCTCGAAAAAGCGGTGTGGCTAACCTCACTTTCAGAGGCGAAAGCAGAAGCGGCCAGGCGGAATGTTCCGATTCTTGCGGATTTTTCCGGATCTGACTGGTGCGGCTGGTGCATAAAACTTGATAAAGAGGTTTTTTCTACAGATGTTTTCAAGAAATATGCCGCAGAAAATCTAGTGTTACTGCTGGTTGATTTCCCTCGAAGCAAGCCGCAGTCGGATGAGCTTAAAAAACAAAACAATGATTTGTCTGAAAAGTACGGGATTCAGGGATTCCCCACGATTCTGCTGCTTGATGCAGAGGGAAAATTACTGGAACGGACCAGTTATTTGGCCGGTGGGGGCGAGAATTATGTTACGCATTTGAGAAAACTGTTGAAGAATAAAAGAAACAAATAAGGAGCAGGGATGACGTATATATGTAATGTGTGTGGTTATGTTTATGACCCCGCTAAAGGTGATCCTGATCACGGAGTCGCGCCGGGTACAAGTTTCGCGGATATTCCCGCTGGTTGGCTGTGTCCGGATTGTGGAGTTGGTAAGGATGAATTTTCCCCACAGGGTTGATGGGTTTATTTATTAGGAGAATTATATGACGAAACGTTCAGAAGTTTACAAATGCGAGTTATGCGGAAATATTGTCGAGATGGTTCATGCTTCTGCCGGACAATTGGTTTGCTGCGGGCAGGAAATGAAATTACGGGCTGAGAATACGGTAGATGCTTCTAAAGAGAAGCATATTCCCGTGATTGAGCATGTAGCCGGCGGGATCAAGGTGACGGTAGGGAGCGTGGCTCATCCCATGGAAGAGAAGCATTACATTGAGTGGATTGAGCTTCTTGTGGGCGACACCCTACTTCGGCAGTATCTCAAGCCTGGCGTTCCGCCTATCGCCATATTCGAGGGTGTGACGGCGACCAATATCGTTGCGCGTGAGTTTTGTAATCTTCATGGATTGTGGAAGGGCTGATTATGATATCAAAACAGATGGCCAAGGCGATTAACGATCAGGTTAACAAGGAGATTTTTTCCTCGTACCTGTATCTTGCCATGTCGGCAAATGCGATCTCTCTTGGATTTAAAGGAGCCGGTACGTGGTTCAAGGTTCAGTTTCAGGAGGAGTTGGAGCATGCCCTGAAATTCTACAATTATCTCCTGAGCCAGGGTGAGGTTGTTGAGTTTGGAGCGATCGATAAGCCGACCGTTGGGTACAAGGCCCTGCTGGACATGTATGTCGACACGCTGAAACATGAAAAACTGGTCACGAAGTCGCTTAACGCCCTGATGGATCTCGCGGTCTCGGAGAAGGATTATGCGACTCAGGCTTTGTTGCAGTGGTACATTACGGAGCAGATCGAGGAAGAGGCTAATGATGCAGATATCATTGCCATGATCAAGATGGCCGGGACTTCCACGGGCACCTTGTTTATGGTGGACAAGCAGCTCGGAAAGCGTGGGGCTAAGGCAGGGTGAGCGAGCCTGCTGGCTGTTAGACTATTTTTCTCTCGGGAAAGATAGTCTAACAGTTTTGCCCTTTTTCATGCTTGATACAGAAAAAAGATGTGATGTTTAAAAAATGTACATGTTGTGGCCATCATTGGGGCAGCCGTGAGGAATTCTTGTCCGATCCTCAGGTTAAGCTGATTGGCTATCAGGTTAACTTCGACAAACTTGATACGGGTTATTTCCTGTTTAATCACCTGAACCAGCGTTGTTTGACAACGCTGGCGATGCAAACAGGCTTTTTCAGGGATTTGTATCAGGGAGAAGAGTATCATGAGCGATTGACAGGAACGTTGAAATGTCCTGGTCATTGTTTGCATAACGATAATTTAAAATCTTGCCCCGTAAAATGCGACTGTAGTTTCGTGCGGGAAGTTATGCAAATTGTCCTGAAGTGGCCCAAAGGAGAGGCTGCGTGAAGGAATCCATATTGAAAAGTATCCTCTCGATATGGGTTTTGATTCTGAGCGCATCCCCATGGGTTTATGCAGCCGATCCTTTTGGAGTTGATTTGTCGAGGGAAGGAAATGGCTCCAATCTGACTGTCACCCTGCGTATAACGATCCCTCCGAATCACCACATTTATGCTGATCAAGTGCGGGTGGAGTCTGGGTCAGGCGCTCTTTTTAGTCTTGTCGGAGGTGATCAACCGGTAACTTTGCGTGATAGTTTTTCAGACGGGGCACGTCTATCATATACTAATAATGTTTTGTTGCTGTTCCGTTCGGGGACTGCTGTGGCGTCAGATGAAGCTTTGAAGGTTTCATATCAGGGGTGCAGCGAAGAGCAATGCTTTTTTCCCAAAACAAGAATATTCGCAGTCAGTTCTTCCTCGAAGCAATCTGGAGACACCCTGGCGGATAAATCAGTGGCGAAGGCGGAAGGGATTGCAGGTTGGAATCAGGCCCTGGTGGGGAGGGTCACAGCATCAGGGTATTTGAACACAAAGGAATTTCTGTCTTTTCTGAATAAGGCTGAAGGGCATGCGGATATTGCCGCAAAGTCTGAAAGTATTACGGCTAGACTGAAAGCAGCTTCCCTGCTTTTCAGCGCCAATCCTTTAGAGTTTTTCAAGATTCACGGGGTGTGGTGGACGGTCATGATAATCCTTGCCGGTGGCCTCCTGTTGAATTTGACGCCCTGTGTTCTTCCCATGATCCCCATCAATTTGGCTATCATTGGGGTGGGGGCTCAAAATGGTACCAAGGCCAAAGGGTTTTTCCTGGGCGGAGCGTATGGAGTGGGAATTGCCTTGGTATATGGGGTGTTGGGGGTGGTTGTGGTGTTGACTGGGTCGCAATTCGGGGTTTTGAATTCCATGCCATGGTTCAACGTGGTCATAGCCTCGGTGTTTGTCCTTCTGGCACTCGCCATGTTTGATGTGTTTTCCATTGATATGACCCGATTCCAGAGGGCGGGAACCGGTAGCGATGGGAATCAGGGGAAAGTGGTGACAGCAATGTTCATGGGGGGGATTTCCGCTTTGCTTGCTGGTGCCTGCGTTGCGCCTGTCGTGATCGCCGTGTTGCTTTTGTCCAGTAATCTCTATGCGCAGGGGGCCAGTATCGGGTTGATGCTTCCCTTTATTCTGGGGGCTGGTATGGCATTGCCGTGGCCCTTTGCGGGCTCAGGGTTATCGTTTCTTCCCAAGCCGGGTGCCTGGATGACATGGGTGAAAACCGGGTTTGGCGTATTGATCCTTTTGTTTGCCGTGTATTACTTCTCCCTTGCCTATCAAGGGTGGTGGGGTAAGAAGGTGGTGGCGCAGGCTGAGTCAGGGGTCTATCAGATTACGGGCTCGGATCCGGCCGCATGGCAAGCGGTTGTCGCGGACTCCGCTAAAACCGGTAAGCCTGTTTTTATCGATTTTTGGGCAACCTGGTGCAAGAATTGCGAAGCGATGGAGCTAACTACATTCCGCGCGCAGGAAGTGAAGCAGCGTTTGGCGGGATATATTGTTGTGAAATTCCAGGCGGAAAATCTGGCCGACAAGGGAACCCGTGAGTTTGCCAATTTCTTCGGCGTGAAAGGGTTGCCTACCTATGTGGTGCTCAAGGCGGGGAGCACCTTGCAATGAGTTGCAAAAGAGGGTGCGGGCCTAAGAAGTCCTCCACCCGCGCAAAAAAGCACCCCTGTCCGGAATGCAAAATGTGTAACTGGTGTTCCGATTCCCGTTGTGCAATGTGTAAGGGTTGGCTTGTAAAAAAAACTGCCACCGTTAAATCAAAATGAGTGAACCCCAAAGACTTGGAATAGTGGTGGTGGGCGCCTCTGGCGATCTGGCCCAAACCAAAGTAATCCCGGCGCTGTTTGCGTTGTACTGCCAGCATTTTCTACCCGATGATTTTCATGTCTATGGTTTGGCTCGAACCGAAATGGATCATGCGGCGTTCCGGAAGAAAGTGGCGGAGAATCTGACCTGTCGTTATGTGCCGGGGGAGGCTTGCGCTGATCGCACCGAAGAGTTTCTGCAGCGGTGTTATTATTGTCAGGGACAATATTCTTCCACTGACTCTTTTTTGGATCTATTTCAGTTGATGCGTGAAGTCGAGGGAGTAGGGCCCATCAATCGGATTTTTTACATGGCCATTCCTCCCTCCGTATTTCAGGACGTGGCCAGAGCACTGGGGAATTCCGGGCTAGTGGCTTGCGATGATTCGGAGGGCTGGTCTCGAATTGTTGTAGAGAAGCCTTTTGGTCGCGACCGGGATTCCTCTGATCGGCTTGTTAAAGAAATGCAGACGGTTTTTACCGAGGAAATGACCTATCGGATTGATCACTATCTGGGAAAAGAAATTGTACAGAACCTGATGGTCCTCAGATTTGCCAATCTGATCTTTGAGCCACTCTGGAACAAGGCCTACATTGAAAGCGTGAGTATCAAGTGGGCGGAGCCGATAGGTGTTGGTCAGCGGGGGGGGTATTTTGATGGATTTGGGATCATCCGCGACGTGATGCAGAATCACCTGCTTCAGATCCTTGCCCTATTAGCGATGGAGTGCCCGCGTGAATACAGTGCTTCGGCTGTGCGAAATGCGAAGGTGGCGTTGCTCCGGGATATCTCCCCGATCACGCTGGATCGGCTTGTGGTGGGGCAATATGGCACCTCAACGACGGGCCAGCAAAGGGCCTATGTTGCGGCCCCCAATGTGCCGCCCGATTCATTAACGCCGACGTATGCAGCAGCGGTGCTCCAGATCCATAATCCGCGCTGGGAGGGCGTTCCTTTTCTGATTGAAGCCGGAAAGGCGCTGGATCAAAAAATTAATGAAGTACGGATCCGATTCCGCAAAATTCCGGCCGGCCTATTTGGGAAGACAGGGGCGGTGCTTCACTCGAATGAACTCATCATGCGAATCCAGCCGGATGAAAGCATCGTATTGAGGATTATGAATAAATTGCCGGGCCTGGGCCTCGATTTAGCTCCTACGGAGTTGAATCTCCGTTATCAAGCGGCCTTTTCGGCGTTGATTCCGGAAGCCTATGAATGCCTGCTTCTGGATGTGGTCAAGGGGGACCGTAGTTTATTTATCCGGGCTGATGAACTTGAAGCTGCCTGGGATGTTTTTACTCCGGTACTTCAACAGTTGGAGTCCCAGCACATGGCTCCTGACATTTATCCGTATGGAAGTTCTGGGCCAAAGGCTGGATGGGCTCTGGCCCAGCGCTGGGGTGTTTAGGGCACCCTGGAGCGCGGGCCTGCGAGGGGGAGTTCAAACCAGAATACATTGCTGGCATCAGGTGCATGCTCGATGCCCACCCTACCCCCATGCGCCTCGACCGCGAGTTTGCAGAACGGGAGGCCCAGCCCTGGAGCGTAACGTCCCTTTCCGCTGAGAGCGGAGTTGGCCTGGGCGTACTTTTCGAAAATATCAGAATGCTCCTCGACTGTGATCGGGCGACCGTTGTCTGTAATGTTAATGCGGATGAAGTCATTTATGGTGGTGGCACTCAGGGTGATTTGTCCGTCTTCGTTCCGGGTAGCCCGAATGGCATTGGCGATCAGGTTGGTGAGGACGCGACGTATTAGTCCAATGTCGATCATGGCATGGATTGGCGAGAACCCGGTGGCCATCCGTAGGGAGCGCGACTGCCTGATAGGCTCCATGCTTGTGATAACCTGCCCGCACAAATCAACCAGGTCGCAGGGCATCAGATTAAGTATCAACGTGCCATTTTCCATCCGGTTGATATCCAGAATGGAGTTGATCATGTCAACCATATTGCGTGTGTGGGCTTGAGTCTCGGAGAGGTAGTTGGCGACTTTGGGCGAGAACGAGACCACTTTCTCGGATTTAATGAGTTCAAGATAACCATCGATCACCCCGAGGGGATTCCGGAGATCATGAACAATCATGTGGATGAGGTTGTCTCGTAACGCCTCCAATGTCTGCATGCGCTTCATGGTGGCCCGCAACTGTTCCCGCTGTTTTCGCAGGTCAAGATGGATCGAAACTCTTGAAAGCACCTCATCAATCTGAAAGGGCCGGGTGACGAAATCAACGCCTCCCGATGAGAAGGCTTTAATCTTATGAAGGGCTTTGTGTTCCCCGCTTACAAAAATAACAGGGATATCGGAAAAGGCCGGGTTGGCTTTGATACGCCGGCAGACCTCGATTCCATCAATATCCGGCATGTGTACATCCAGCAGAATGAGGTCTGGCGGCTGGGTTTGAATAGCCAGAAGAGCAAGTTCACCGTTCAGGGCGGCTCGCGTTTTGTACCCTTTCATTTTGAGCAGGGCCGCTAGAAATTGAAGATTTGCGGGGGTGTCATCCACAATGAGGATGTCCGCTGCGCCATGACTTTCTTGATCCGTTTCCATCTGTGAAAGTAAGGTAACACAAAAATATGAACTTCCAATTCTTTTGGTGCATTTACTGTTTATCCCTGGCCGGTCGCTGTGCTAGCATCACCGTCTATGAATAAGGATCTTGAAGAAGTTTTGGTTGTGGATCGGGCTTTGGTCGAGCGGTTGGGTATGTTTCAAGGGCTGACGCTGGATACAGCCCGATATCTGCCGGAATTGTTGAGTCCGGAAAATTATCGTTTTGTCCCGCGCCATAAAGCCGAGCAAGATGACACCCTGAAGCAGTTGATTCCGTACTTTCTGATCTGCCATGAGGATCAGATCTGGTGTTATGTCCGGGGGAAAAAATCCGGTGAGGAACGGCTGGTGGCGAAGGCCTCCCTGGGTATCGGCGGACACATGAACAATCAGGATCTGGATTTGTTTGATAATATCTATGACCGGGCGGCCATGAGAGAGTTGGAGGAGGAAGTCGTGCTTCCTGCTGGCTACACACATAAAGTGGTGGCCCTGCTAAATGACGACCTGACGCCGGTTGGGCGCGTTCATCTTGGCGTCATTCATATTTTGCGCTCCCCCTCCTCAGAAGTGCGGAAGCGTGAGGGTGTGATTACGGAATCAGGTTTCCGGACGGTCGCTGAACTGAAAGCCATGTACGACCGCATGGAAACCTGGTCTCAAATCTGTCTGGACCAGATTGATGGTTTGCTGGCCCGCGGGTAAGGGCTCTACTTCAAGCAACCGGCCCGCCTCAGATTATTGGCGATACGGGCCGCCACAGGTTCATCTGTGACGTTGAATTTCAGGCCCGTGACCTGCTCGTAAGCTTGAATATACCGTTTGGCGGCTTCGACGCGGACTTCTTCGGTTAACTCCGGAGGAGTGCCATCGCCGCGGAATCCCTGCGATACCAGCCATTCCCGGATATATTCCTTATCAATCTTGCGCTGTTCCTTACCTGCCTTGAAAAGTGAGTCGTAGGTGTCGGCAAACCAGTAACGTGATGAATCGGGCGTATGTATCTCGTCCGATACCACCAATTTCCCGTTCAGTTTACCGATTTCGTATTTCGTATCGACGAGGATGAGTCCCTGCGCGGCGGCATGTTTTACGCCTGCGTCAAAAAGCTTGAAACACAGGGCGGCAGCGGCGTCATAGGTTTCGGCATCAATCAGGCCTTCCTGAATGGCTTCCTCGCGGGAGATGGGGCGGTCATGCTTCTCATGTTTCGTGGTAGGGGTAAGAATGGGACGCTCCAGCTTTTGATCTTTTTTCAACCCCTCGGGGAGCGTGTTGCCGCAGAAATAGCGCACGCCGCGCTCATAGTTGTACCAGGCAGAAGTCTTGGTGACCCCGGTGATGTAGCCGCGGACAATAAATTCAAGAGGGAGTTGCTCGCATTCGTGGACAACCATGACGTTGGGATCCGGGATCGAGATAATGTGATTGGGGATAATGGGTTTTGTTTTTTCAAACCAGAATGCCGCCAATTGATTTAATACCTGCCCCTTGAACGGGATTGTGCCGATGATGCAGTCAAAGGCTGATACCCGATCGGTGGTAACGATGATCCGCTGGTCTTTTTGGATGTAACTCTCCCGCACCTTGCCCTGATGGCGCTCGCCAAGGCCGGGGAAGTTGGTTTCATTCAACGTGTTCTTGAGTTCAGCTCGAATGCGTTCTTCTGCGATCATGGTTTGTTTTCTCCTTTATTCGGGTATCCTGGGGGCTAATAAATCAGGGGAGCAGCGTGAGAATTGCGGGAGCAACGTCCCATCCTCGTTGGGTGCAAAAATGTTCCAGATGCCGCGCGGCAAGGGAACGGAGTTCCAAGGTAAGTGCTCTGAGTGCTCGCCCTGATGTGCCGGGGCCTAAAATGATGGAGGCCGAGAGTTCCATGCCCTTGAGCCCCAGAAACCCCCGTCCTGACGTGGCATCCCAGACATCGGCGAAAGTGGCGAGGACAATGCGGATCCGGTCGAAAAAAATCATTTCCATGCCGGCGTCGCGGGAGGTCATGAGTTGCCGGGTATCCAGCACCCAAACGGTTTCCCGGCCGCAGGCGATCCACGTTGCCGGATAAATAACCCGGTTCCCGAATAGCCGGATACGTCTGGCTAAAGCCCCTTCTCCGGCAGCGTCCAAAGCATGTGCGAGCAATTCGCGGGACTGACGGGGGTCCAGTTCTTCAGGGATGACCTCGATTTGATCCAGATAAAGGGCGACGCCCTGGGCTGCTTCCGCCAGTGTGGGGTGCGAGGCCAATGCCGTGTTTCCGCAAAGAGTGGGGACGTCGGTCAGCAGGCGATCGGCAATTTTTTCACGCGAGGTGCCTGAGGTGTTAGTATCCTGCCAGATCATCAGCGGGTGACCATTCCCTGAATTGCGTTGATAAACTGGTTCACGTCCTTGAACCGACGATACACGGAAGCGAAGCGTACGTAAGCCACTTCATCAATTTTCTCAAGCCGCTCCATCACCTTTTCGCCGATGATGTCGCTTGTGACTTCCCGTTCGAAATCATTACCCAGTTCGGTAATGATGTTGTCGACGATCGTTTCGATATCCGCCATGCTGACGGGGCGTTTTTCGCAAGCGCGGGCGATACCATTGATCAATTTCTCCCGAGACAACTCCTCGTGACGGCCATCGCGCTTGATGATGTGAAGGGCCACTTTGACCACTTCCTCGCGGGTGGTAAAACGATGCGCGCAACTCACGCAGACACGACGACGCCGAATGACATCGCCATTACGGGAGGCCCGGCTATCGATTACCTTATCTTCACTATGACCGCATCGCGGACAACGCATGATTCCCCTTAACAAGTTGTTGGAGGCGCATAGTAAAAGAAAAATGCAGGGCGGTCAACAGGCGGCAGCGAATTGTAGTGAAAACTGAGGCGATGATTATTTGATCCGTGCTGACCGAACTAAGGAGTCCGTCGATGAGTGTGGTACGAGAGTAGTTCTTGCAGTACATGAGGTTGAAGGGGTTTGCGCAGAAGACGTCGGACAGTTATGAACGGGCTGTGGTGGATTTGACTGTTGGTATATGGGGCAGGATTGCGGGTGAGCGAAGTGGTGCATCTGAAACCATTTCACATTGAGAGCGCTCCTGACCGTATGGTGGTGCGAGTTGAGCAAGGCAAGGGTCGGAAGGATCGCTACACGCTTTTGTCTCGGCATTCTCTGGAGTTGTTACGAACGTACATGATCAAACATCATCAACAACGGGAAAGCACCCCTTCAAAATCCCATAGCGCCCTTTGCAGCGTCTCGCGGCTCCGTCCAACTGCATTTTATCCCCAGGGATAAAACGCTATTCGGTATGTTGAGCTCAATATAACAGGAAGTCTGAACTTACGACGATTCATCGCGTCTATCTTTCAAAAATTGATGGATTCCATTGGTTCGCGTAGCGATCCAATGGAGTCCGCAGTACGGTGTGGGCATGTAGCCAGTAAACAGGTTGATAGATCGTTCGCAGGGTATCTCGTGTATTGACCGACAGGGGGCCGCGATCGAGCATGAAATGAAATGTGGGCCCGATGCTGAGCACATAAAGAACGGTAGCACTCATGATCGTCAACAGCCATAAAACGGCAGCGCGTTGCCGCTGGAACCTTCGAATTTGGCTGAGGAGATCCCGGGCTGGAAGCGAATCAGCTTTGAACCGGGTGAGCACATCGTTGGCGGCGCGTTCCGCTGCGTTCAGACTTCTTTTTCGCAATGCATCGTCGGCTCGGGTTAACAACCGTGAAATTTGTTCAATTTGTTTCGACGCCTTGTCCTCCAGCACATCGGCGGGCGACGGTTCTGCAGTGAGGTTTTTGATGGTCATGCAAATCGCAAGACAGCCCTCGTAATCCTGTGCTTGAAGCGCCTGGGCGGCCGACTGGATATGGCGTTCGATCGACTGGCGCATGGAGTCCAGTTCTGATTTCAGTTGCTCGGTGTCTTTGGAGAGCGAGATAACCGCTTTTGCATAGGATCCTTGTTCGCTATCAGGCTGATTGCTGTCATGGATGAGCGCGCCTTTGAGTGTCGGAAATTGGGATTCCAACTGACCAAGAGACAGGAGGCGATTCTCTATTTCGGTAAGACAGTTCCGGGCCTGCCCGGGCAACTTGTCGGCCAGCAATTGCCGGGCATGATTCATCTCCGAGCGGAGGGCGATAATGTTATGTTCAGCAATACGCCAGGGGAGTTCGCCGCGTAGTTCCTTATATTCGGGGCCGTCGTCGAGCACGCCGTATTCGTTGAGGCGTTCCCGCACTTCCTCGTAGTTCTGCTGGCCAAGGCTCGTGGTGATGGCCTGGGTCAATTCATCCTTGCGATTGAGCGCCCATGTGGCTGTATTGCCCAGTTCCTGGATGTCCTGGATTAATTCTCGCCCCTTAGCCCCTTTGGGCTGGAACCGGTTGGCGGCATCAACGGCGTCCTTGATCCGTTCGAAATCCTTTTGGCGCCGGTATTCACGTAACCGGCTGAGCAGGGCTCTCATATCCTCAAAAGTTTTGATGTCTGTGGAGCACTGGCCGCAGAAACGAACACCTACCCGGGTTTCTCCGGCACATTCGGGACAACTCTCCATCCCGTCCCAGTTACAGTGGGTACAATACCGGCTGTCCACGGGGTTGAGTGCGTTGCACCACTTGCAGCGCCACATGCCTGGATCCGTGAGTGGAGAGAGAAAATCACCTGCGGTTTGGGCCAGAACATCGGCAAAGTCTTTAGCGGAGCTCCACCGTTGGGTGGGGTCTTGCTCCATGGCCTTGAGAATAATGGGCCGCAGGCAATCGGGGACGCGACTGTCCCGGAAAAAACGCGGGTTTTCGCCTGTCAGGCAGAAATAGAGGATCCCACCGAGACTGTAGACATCGGAACGTTCGTCTGCGATTGCGGGATTGGTTTCCTGCTCAGGTGCGGCGTACCCGAGGGAGAGCATGCGCGTCCCGGTCATCGTCAGTTTGGCGGCGTCGGAGGTGGTTTGGCGGGCGATGCCAAAATCCACGATACGGGGTTCGCCATGTTCGTCGAGCAGGACGTTGGAAGGTTTAAGGTCGCGGTGAATGACGCCGCGGCGGTGGGCGTATTCGATGGCGGTGCAGAGTTTCTTAACCAGAACGACGGAGACGCGCATGGAGAGGGGGGCCTCGTTTTGCTCCAGTTTCTGTTCCAGATTAAGCGAGAGAGGGGGCCAGTTGGGGGCGGGTGCTTTGCCGGGACCAGCCACATATTCCATGACAATCTGCGGTTCGGTGCGTTTGACGTCAAAGTCGTAGAGTTTGACGATGTAGATATGGTTGAGTGAAGCGATCAACTGTGCCTCACGGAGGAACCTGTCGCGCATGGGGCTGTCGGTCAGGAAGGCCTGGCTAAGACGCTTTATGGCGACGAAACGGCCCAGTTTCAGGTCTTTCGCCAGATAGACGGTGCTCATCCCGCCACGTCCAATTTCGTTCAGTATCTGGTAGGGAGAGGCTTCTGAGTTTGGAAGTTCGGGCGATGGCGATGGGTCACCACTCATATCAAGGAGGGTCGGCGTGTCCCGCCCCGCTGTGGCGTTTCGCGGAGGGATCGTATCGAGTTGTGTGGCGTTGGCTCCGGTTTGCATGGTGTTATCTATCTCTTCAAGAGGATGGCCTGTCAAGTTGATCTCTTACCCATTCATATTCGCGGACGGTGCTGGAGACCACTCCACCAGCTTGCAGGGCTGCGGGGAGGACATGGAAGGTGTAGGTTTCAATTTCCAGATGCTGGACTGGCAGGTGGCTTAATTGATCCCGGAATTTGGCATCCATGGACTTGGCGGTGGAACGGAGCAGGGCATCGCCCTCAAAGTACAACGGGACGTGGAAATGGATCCGCCAGAGGGAGGAAGGATCATCAGGTGTAACTGGGGATTCCAATGCTTTATCCAAGTCGGCATATCGCTCAAGATACAGGGTTTTGACCTGGTGGAGATAGACTGGATCGAGAAAGGCTAAGAGTCTGGTTCTGGCGGCGGTGGTGGGAATGACCTCCAGTGCGGCACTGAGTTGGACCTTGGAAATTCGGATACCATGACGGGCAAGACGGACCAGACTCGCGGACAGGTTTTCAAACTGAATGGCCAAATGGCAGGTATCAAAACAAACGCCGAGGTGTCGTCGCAAAAGGGCCTCAGCTTCAGCCCGAGTGCAGGACAGGCGTGAAACCAGGTGTGGAGTGGCTTGCGGGAAAAGTTGAGTTTCAAAGAACCGGATGACTTCTGGTGTTGTTTCCAGCAAACAGTCGGGCTCAGGCTCAAGTCCGATATGAACCACTTTGCCGGTTTTCTGAGATATATTATGAAGCGAGAGGGCGCATTCAGCCAGTTGGATTACCATCTCGTTGGAGGGGGTGCTGGCGACGGTGCTACCTGATGAAAATTTATATCCGAGCGGGAGGGTGCTGATACTCCCCTCGGTCCCTTCCGGAAGCAGTTCGGCCAGAATGTGCGCCAAGGTGGTGGTATAGTCGAGTCGCTCGCGGGTGGACCAGTCTGGTTGATAAACTGACGTTTTGACAGGTTTGGTGTGAAAGGATCCGTAGGGGAAGCCATTAATGGTGAAGGCGTAGAGGTTATGTTCATGCAAGAAACGCTTGAAAGTGGTTCGCGTTTCCGGGTGGCTTAAAGTCGAGGCAGCCTGGTGACTCAAGCGTAATCCCAGCCCGAACGGTTTGCCCGGGGAGACGAGGTCGCGGATCGCCAGAGTATGCGTTTGAATAGCAGCCAGATTATCTGCCCAGGACTCGCCGGGATGAACATTCAGGCAATAGGTTAAATGGGTGTTAGGGTGCATGTTTTCAGATACTTGATCCCTTCGGAAATGATGGCAGGATCCATGGTGTGAACTTCGGTCCGTGAGCCAATGGGGGCGGGGAGGGTGATGGTAAGGGAACCGCCAAGGTGTTCCTGAAAGCGGGTCAAGCCATCCAGAATGGCCAGCGAACCGTTCGGCTTAAGCGTCGCCAGGTGTTTATCCCAAATGGGGAGTCCGGCGGCATGAAGACTCGTGAGCAGGTTGGCGAGTCCTTTTTTAGGAATCAAGCCCAGCCGCATGGCGTAATAGGAATCCAGCGCGATGCCAATGGATACCGCTTCGCCATGCCGCAGGCGATAGCCGGACATAACCTCAAGTTGATGAGCCGACCAGTGCCCGAAATCAAGCGGGCGCGCGCTGCCGGTCTCGAACGGATCGCCACCAGATCGGATATGATCGAGAT
Source organism: bacterium (assembly GCA_037143175.1). Taxonomy (NCBI): domain Bacteria; species bacterium. The sequence continues at coordinate 60,395 of JBAWZF010000005.1, read as the reverse complement.
GGAGTGTGGCACAGTCGATGACCAGCCGCTCCATGACACGGGGCCTGCGCTGCCTCAGGGCCTCAGTATTCCTGCAAAGAAAAGTAAAAAAATGGCGATCTTTAATCATGGCGACTTTGAAGGCCTCGGCAATTCCGGCAATCCAGTCTCGGTCAGTCAGGTGATCCAGAAAATCAAAGTCATTGATTACCGCAAAAGGTGGGGCAAAGGTGCCGAGAAAGTTTTTGCTGCCAAAAAGATCTATCCCGGTTTTGACGCCGACCCCGACGTCATTCTGTCCCACTACGGTGGTGGGCATCCGGATGACGCGCAGTCCCCGGTGGACGAGCGAGGCGGCCAATCCTACCATATCAAGGATGCTTCCGCCCCCGATGATTAAAACCACGCTTTGTCTGGCCAAATTACGTTTGGCCATGAGTGCAATCATTCGGGTGAGGCCGGATAGATTCTGCTTCGCCTGTTCACCGCCAGTAATGGTCTCGATGGGGCCAGCCAGTTCAAGGGAGTCCTTATGGGCTTTGAAATAGGCTTTGATCTTGGCGTTGCATTGTGGCCAGGTCCGTGCGGCCCCCTTATCCACGCACACCATTACCCGGTGCCGGCATTTTTCATGGAGGCGATCAACAGTGCCGGCAAGTAACGGATTGTCGGGGGAAAAGGTGTTCCGATGGAAATAGACCGGGAATTCAAAGGGGATTGAGAGCCGTTGATAAACACTGGTAATGGAGTGGCTCACGGTACAGCCTCCAGATGTTGCTTCACAAGCTGGGCGAGCTCCTGCAGGGTGGTGGGGGTGCCGGCAAGCTGACAGGTGGCCGCCCAAGCGGCGTCGCGGTCCTTGCCAATGGTGCCATGTGAACCCTTGATGCGGGTGGTGTCCTGGCTGACGGAGATCGGGGGCCAACCGAAGAACAACTCGCAGGGATCATAGCCGGGCTTGTTATGGATATCCACATGGCTGGCATAATCGGGCGCTTTCTTCTTGGCGGTCCACCATGGGTAGGCGAACCAGAAGCCGGGTTTAGCCACAAGCAATAGTTCCCCCCCATGCGGGTGGGCGATGCCTGCGGTCTGCTGGGCTGTGGTATCCAGAATGGTCTCGATTCCCTCAAGTGTTTCCAGTGCGGTTCGTGTTGAGGCCAGGTCAGTCGGGTCGCGTAGGTAGACGTGAGCGATCTCGTGATCGACCATCGCAAAAGCCTGGCTGGCGTGGAAGTCCGGATAGAGCATTCCTGCCACAGTCCGTGTTTTGAACAGATTGGATTGGAGCAGGGCACGATTTGGAAAGACGGTTTGGGTTGCGGAGCCTATGGCGTAATCCCCGAAGATCAGGATGTCATAGTCATTTTTTACAGCGGCATCGCGAATAAGCGCGAGCTGGCTGAGTAAGGCGGCCAGGGCACGCTTGGCAGAAGGATGCGCGGGCCCGTGCCGCTGGAGATCGTAGTCGAGTGCGGGGAGATACGTCAGGCAAAGGTCGGGCGCAGTGTTAGGATCGTTTAACAGCAGCGCCGTGGCTTGGGCGATCCAGTCAGAGGAGGCGGGCGAGGCGATGGGGCCCCAATAGCGGTGCAGGGGAAAAGTACGCTTGATAGATTTGCAGAGCGAGTCATAGAGGCCGGGGGGTTGACTATATACGCTTTGGATCATTCCCCCGCCGTGTTTGTGAATGGGGGCAGGGGAAAGGATGATATCCGCGGCTTCACCTAGCGACTGCTGCCAGAATAGCATGGCAACCCGCTTTCCCCGCTTCCGGAATGAGTCCCAGATCCGTGGGCCGGAGACCAATCCTGAGGATTGTTCCCAGAGGAGAGGACGGTGAAGTTCGCGATGGAATTGGCCATTGGCGATCATGCCATGGCTGGAAAGGGGGGCGGCAGTGCGGAATGTGGCCTGTGCTGTGCAGGTGAGGGCCGGGAATACACTTTTGAGTGGTTCAAAGGTGCACCCTTTCCAGGTTATGCCGAATGATTCGGTCAGGAAATCATATCCCAATCCGGCCACTTGAATGATGACTAAGCGCTTATTCATGCCGGTAATTAACTACCATAAAACCATCTGCTGATCCAGCCGCTTACCGGAAAAAGAAATAGTAGGAGGAGCGCGAACCCTTCGCCCACGCCGCCGCATGAAGCGCAGAGTGCCGCCTGCGTGAAAAGCAGGCCACGGATCAAGCCGCCAACGGAAGCCTGAACGACGCGGGGTGAAGCATGACGTCTCATTTGGGCCGTCCAGACCAGGGCCCAGAGGATGGACATGACCCCCAATAAAATTGACATGCTTTTCCATTGAAACACCAGTGGGGATCCAGGATTGAGCAGGAAGATTGCCAGCCAGGCCGTTAGGATTGTGGGGATGCCCCAGCGGCACCAAGTGGGGATCGGGGGCGCATCCGTGTCGGCTTCATTTCGCGCAATGATGGTGATCAGGGCGATGTACAGGGTCAGGAAAAGTGCAGCCATCAGGACGGCGGGGGAAGTGACTCCAGGAAGGCCGAGAATGGCGGCGCCCAGCATCAGGCTTAGTCCCCGGCAGATTCCCATCGAGAAGGGGGCCAGCCAGGGAATCCTTTTAGCGAAGACATTGTAAAGCCATGAGGCCAGCGCGACGAGAATTCCGATGGCGCTGGCGGTGTTGCCTGCCGGGAGCGTGAAGAGCACGCCGGCCAGCGTCAGAAAGATGGCGGCCCACTTCGCGGCGAGGGGGCTGACGGCCCCGGACGGAATGGGCCGATCGGGGCGTTCGCGAGCATCACAATCGCGGTCAAAGAAGTCGTTGGCCAGCAGTCCGCTGGCGTAGAAGGCGAGGGCCGCCCCCATGACGGCGTATACCGCATTCCAACTGGGAATGATATGAAGCGCCAGGGCGGCGAGCAAGGCACCGACCAGGGGATCGCCGGGGACAGTAAACAAATTTGGAGGGCGGAAAAGAGTGAGCCAGCCCTTCCATGCATTTGGAGCTGGAGGGTTAGAGGAGGTCAATGGGGATGTCTCCTGAGGCGACTTTTTTATTAGGTGTTGATTCTGGTCGATGGGCATAGGAAGGAAGATAGCGGTAATAGACCTCCAGCATCAATACACAAAGTGTGGTGGTGTAAACGTGGGAATGCAATCCCTGAGCAGGTCTCTTACACGGAACAAGGCGACAGCAACCCAGGTTTCTGTCCGATGATTCTGTGACGCCAGCTCCCGGATGGAGAGTCGGTTAAAATAACGCTGCTGGATGAGTTGGCGGGACTCTTCGGGCAGCTTCGTGAGGCAATTCCGGAGGTGTTCCACATACGCCTCCTCGCGATCCAGAGCTTGAACGGACTGCATGGATGCGTCGAGAACGATCCGGTCCAGTTCATCTTCCCCGGGGGCGACATAACGGGAACGTGCCTTAAGCTCCTTCAGCATGAGGTTGCGGGCGATGCCTTTTGTCCAGGAGAGAAACGTGCCGCGCCGTTCATATTTGGCAATATTTTCGTACGACACCACTAGGGTATGCTGAAGGACTTCTTCAACCATGTCGATGGAGCAGGCGTGGGCGGAGAGAAAAATCCTTAATTCTTTCCGAATGGCAAAAACCACCTCGCCAAAGGCATCGCGATCCCCGTTTTGGACGCGTTCTACAAGTTGGTCAAGTTCGGTTTCGTTCATGTGGATGATGCCCTTTAATCCGTATTACGCAAAAGGGACAAAATATTACAAATTATCCTTCAGTCGGATGTGTGGGGGTGGGGAGTATCAACTGATAAAAGACCATGTCCAGCCAGCGACCGAATTTAAAGCCTGCCTGTTTGATGGTGCCGCAATATTCAAACCCGAGGCTGCGATGGAGCGCCATGCTGGCTTCATTGGCAGTGTCGATGGCCCCGATGATCGTATGAACATTTTGAGCCTGGGCGCGGCGAATCAGTTCCTTCATCAGGTGGGAGCCAATGCCTTTGCCGCGGTACCGGGCATCGACATAGACGGAATGCTCAACAGTATATTTATAGCCGGGCCAATTGCGAAAAACTCCATACGTGGCAAATCCCATGAGTTCGCCGTTCTCATTTTCAATTCCAATCAGAGGAAAACCACCTTTGATTTTAGTCGCGAACCAGGCTGTGACCGTCTCAAGGGTTCTAGGCTGGTATTCATATAGTGCCGTGGAATGAATAATGGCGTCATTGAAAATAGCCTGGATTGCCGGTAAGTGGCGGGTGTCACATGAAATGATTTTCATTAGTGGTGATTATATAGACGATATTAGAAATCACTTCAATATCTCCTTACACCCCATTCAGGGCAGACGCATCTAAACCCCGGACTTCTGGCAATTTTTGGCTTTATTTGGCAACGCCAATTTGGAGTGCGGCGGCTTGACGCCGCTTTTTCAAGGCCTGGCTTGACAGGCCGCCCGTACGGCGCGTCAAGCCGCGCCTAAGAATAGCGGCGTCAAGCCGCCGCACTCCAAAACCATGCCGTTTCTCAAGTATTTGAGCCGAAATCGTCAAAATTAGAGAGCATTTAGATAAGTATACCCTGACAACGTAGTCTTCCTGCTTTTCATGATGCGAGGAAAGGTGATAAGGTAGTTTCAGAAGAGGTGATTTATGATTCATGTGAAAGTCGCGGGGTTGTCGTTGTCCAATCTGGGATTCGTCGTTCTCCTTAAAGGAGATCCGGATCCCCGGTCATTGCCTATCTTTATTGGTGGGGCGGAAGCCCAATCCATTGCATTGTGGCTCGAAAAAGTTCAGATCCCCCGTCCGCTGACTCATGATTTATTCAAGAACGTCCTGGATTGCATGGAGTGTCGCCTGATGCGGGTGGTCATTAAGGATGTGGTTGAAAGTACATATTATGCCGTTCTGGTGTTGGAACGCGATGGGATTGAGATCGAGATTGATGCTCGCCCCAGTGATGCGATTGCCCTTGGCTTGCGCTGTTCCGCCCCGCTTTATGTGACCGCCCAGGTGATGAATAAGGCGGGAGTGGTGCTTGAGGAGGGGAAGGATGGAGTCCACGAGGAGAAAGAAGACGGGAAAGAGCCCGAAGTTGGGGTCCCGAAAAAAAACGTAGGTTCCCCATTGGCCTTATTGAAGGCCAAGCTTGAAAAGGCCATCTCGGTGGAAAACTACGAGGACGCTGCCAAGTTCCGCGATGAGATTAAGCGCTATGAGCAGGCGCACGGAAAGAACTAATAAGAATATGAAGTTTCAAGGCGCCGGGGTCGAACAATGAGGCAGGTACTGGTTCTTGCATTACCTGGAGTTGGCGATGCTTTACTGACCATTCCCGCGATCCGGCGCATCAAGACCGCCTGGCCCGAAGCGGCTGTGGATGTGTTGGTCATGTTCAAGGCGGCGGAGCAGGCGCTCAACACTCATCCCCTGATTCGGACGGTATTTTTTCACGATTTCCTGAAGGCGAGGGTTTGGGACAGCCTCCGGCTTGTCGGGCAGTTGCGCGCCATGAAGTACGACGCTTCCATGCTGGCCTATCCCTCCAACCGGTCTGAGTATAATGTGATTCAATGGATGATCGGGGCGCGGCGCCGGGGTGGTCACCGCTATGACCATTTCGATCTGCGTAACCTGAATTTCATAAGTACCCACGCGGTGCGGGAAGACAATGCGCTTCACAATGTTGAGGAGGACCTGCGTCTGGCGGATTTGATTACAGGTGTTCCGGTTCCCCCGTCAGCGGAGGATCGCCTGGAAATGGTGCTGACACCGGAGGACGAGGCGTTTGCTGATCAATGGCTGCAGTCACAGGGGTTAGGGACAAAACGATTGGTGGGGATGCACGCCGGGACCGCCATGTTTAAGAACCAGGTTCGGCGGCGCTGGGCGCCGGAGAAGTTTGCCGCGCTGGGAAAAGGGCTCCATGCAGATTGGGGAACCCCCGTTTTGATTTTTGGAGGTAATGAAGAGGCGGAACTGAAGCGGACGATTGCGGAGGGCATGGGGGCGGGGTGCCACCTGGTTTCCGGAACGACTTTACGTCAGACCGCAGCCTTGATCCGCCGATGCTCCCTTTTTGTCAGTAACGATTCAGGCCTGATGCATATGGCGGCCGCGTTGCAGGTTCCTTGCGTAACCATTTTTGGCCCCACGAGCCCGGCACGAGTACAACCCTATCGAGCCCCGCACGTGGTGGTTCGAGCCGGGCTTCCCTGTAGCCCGTGCTTCTTTTATTCTCCCCGACCGCTGACCTGCTTTGCCAACCTGGACTTTCAATGTATTCGCGACATTTCAGTCGAAATGGTCCGCCGGGCGGCTGACGAGTTGGCCCGGGAGTCCGGGATTGGCGTTTAACTGCCTTTGATGCTCTTGATCAAGCCGGTTGTCGAGGTCGCTATCTCGAAAGGGATGAATTCAATTTTCCCCCCGTAGGCTGCAACCAAGGCCGCTTCCGGAATCGGTTTACCGTGAGGCGGCTTATAGTCTTCCCCTTTGCAGTGGATGTCGGGGCGCAATTCAGCCAGTGGCCGCTCGGGTGTGTCATCGCTGAAAATATAGACGGCATTCACGCATTCCAGGGCGGCCAGGATCTCAGCACGTTCCGATTCGGGAACCACTGGACGTTCAGGTCCTTTCAGTTTTCGCACCGAGGAGTCGCTATTCAATCCTACCACCAGCACGTCGCCAAAACGACGTGCAGCCTGAAGACTGCGAACGTGGCCGACGTGGATCAGATCGAAGCAGCCGTTGGTCCAGACTACTGATTTTCCTTCCCTCTTCCAGACTTCACGTTTTTCGAGCAGGGATTTCCAGGATAGGACTTTCTCAACGCTCATGGGGTATCTCCGGGTTTAGCGATGCAGCGGTAGTAATTCGCGTAGTCGTTGTACAACAGATGCAGGGGCGCCACATCTTCTTCAATCTCCGGGAAGCGACCTACGGGATCGTAGAAGGTGTTGTCCGCATGGTCATCATTAACGCGGCTCACCTCGCCCACCAGAACCATGCCTTTGCCAGCCTGCCCCCAGAATCGGTGAAAAAGGCGTTGTGGCAGACACACTGATTCGCCGGGTTTTAGGGTGATGGTTCCGCCTGCCTTAACCCTGACAAGCACGCCGTCCATAGCAACGGTAACGAGGGTTTGAGCCAGTTTTGCCCCGGGGGTAGAGTTCCACATCCGGATGACCAGATTGCCGCCACCCCGATTAATGATGTCTTCCATCTTCTGGGAATGGAAATGGGTTGGGGTAAGCTGGTTCTCCCGAACAATCATAATCTTCTCAGCGTAGATTTTGCCGTTGGGTCTTGTGAGATCTGAAAACTTTCCGTTTCGAATCGTGAAGAGCAGTAGGCCAACCTTCGCAAAATCACCAGATCCGAAATCCGTGATGTCCCAGCCGAGTTGCTGGTCGATGATGTCACGGCATTCCGGCCCCTTGCGTTTCCAATCTGCCGGTGACCAGTGGGTAAACGGCGGCATCAAAAAGTTCATTCGCTTTAAGAAAGCCAGTCCATCCTTCATAATGGCATTAATCTCGGATCGTTTCATGTGTTGCAGCCTCTCGGTTGACATTTATGATCTTGTAATCGAATGATCGACTTCATTAAGAATCGGCATCGTATAGCACGCAGGGGATGGGGTGGTCAACTGACAACCTTTTCCCCTCATCTGGATCTCTTGCCGCTTCAAACAGTGATTCTTGTTCAACGTGAGACTGGCGGGGATCCGGTATTCTGGCGCCCCTCGGAAAGCAAGGACGTGCAAAATTGGGCATCGGTCTCTGACGCCTGTTGATGAACGTGTGCTTTCCGCCAGTGATCTCGAGGCTATTCAATTTGTTTCAAAAACATTTCAGACAGGGTTTGGAATTGTTGAAAAAACTCATCTTTATCCTGAGTGAAAAAAGCATGAGGCCTGCATCTCTGAATATTGACCCTCACGGAGATAGTTTCCTTGTTTTAGCGGCAGCCTCATCAGGGGTTGAAAAGGTGCGGCGTCGAAATATGTATTTGCCGCCTGAAACGCTTGTTGAAATCTTGCCCGACTCGCCAAACTTCGCCAAGGCGTGCAGGCCAGTCCCTTATATAGAAGATGAAATTAAAGATCTGCTTAGGCGATAATTTTAACGGCCATGAATCGGTTACGATAACTTCGCTGGCATGTGTCCTGCGCAGGAATCAGGTGGGGCCGCTGTGTGTCAATGCCATTTGATAGGCCTGGGCGTAGTAGCGGCCGAGGTTGTGCCAATCGAAATGTTCCGAGGCTATCTGGACGCGATTGCGTTGATTGATGCGCTCACGCCGATCCATCTGCATGAAGTTGAATAGCTGATTTGTCAGCGTGGTGGCGGAGATGTCAAAGGAGTTGAACCGCCTGTTCAATACATGCAGCCCATCCTTGTCGTGATTATCAATATTTTGCGCCAGATAGGTGCCGAAGCCCGAAAGGTCGCTAGTAATGGAGGGAAGTCCAAGGGCCGCGCATTCCAGCGGGGCATAGCCCCAGGGTTCATAACTGCTGGGGAAGATGCCCAGATGGCAGCCGCGCACAAATTGATCGTAATCCATACCGAAGAGCGGATCGTTGGTGGTTACGAAATCGGGGTGATACACAACTTTCACGGGATCGCCCGGCTGGTTGAACAACTGGCAGGAGCGCAACTGATTGAGTATCTCATCATTACCGTCATCCATCAGGTCGTGGGTGACGATTGAGGGCATGCTCTTGCTCTTCCACACATGCATCAGGCGGCGAAGACGGAGTCTCCAATAATCGTCCACCAGTTCATCCATGTCCGGGAATTTTCCCATGGAGGCCGCGACGAACAAACGCTCGCCAATCTGATTGGAGATGGCACGGCAATCATCCTGCATTTCCTGCATCATGGCGCGCCGGCGCAACGCCTCGGCGTTGATCGAACGGATGGGCTTGCGGGTGATAATGAAGAATACGACGGTCTTGTTGGTGCCCGCCTGCTTCATGCGGAAATTGAGCCGGGCCAGAGACTCAATGGTGAGGTCAAAGCCCTTGTTCCGGTACTCAAAACGACCCGAGGTGAAAAAGTATAAGGTGCGATCCAGATCAAAGGAATAGCTCGGGAAAAAGTGAGCGACTACAAATTCGTTGATCTTCTCCTTGTAAACCCGGTGCAAGTTCTGAAATTCATGCAATGCCACAAAGCGTTCAATGTTCAGGCCGTTGGGAAGCAGCGTATCGGGTTTACGGCCGAGCAGATGCTCGCACTCGTAACCGGTGATATCACTGACCGTTGTGAAAACATGGCAGCCATGGGCCGCTGCGCGCTCCAGGCGGACTTGGGCTTCGATGTTAAATTTACGGGCATCTGCTTCCCAGTCAACGAAGGGGGCATGATCGTAAAACCAGGGGTCGTTCATGGCGAGATAGCGGCCCAGCAACGTGGCGTGCGTGGTGAAGACGATGGAGACGGGAATATTGGAGCGGCGGATTTCAGGAATGGCGGAGGCACCCATCCATTCATGGAAATGGGCAATGACCGGACGTTTGACGGATTGTGCTTTTATGATGGCTCTGAAGCAGTGCTCAACCGCGTAACCGAATGAAACGACCTGGTTGACCAGATCATCATCATTCATCGCGATGTTGTGATGCTCCCACATCAGATATTTAATAACACCGAGTTGCGATTTTACTGAGCTGGGGTTAAGCAGTAGAACGCGCGGGCGGCCCGTAATAAGCCAGTGCCCGTAATGCGCCTCGATTCCTTGCTCATTCAGCATGCGCAGTACATCTGCAAAAAAACCAGTTGGCTGGATTTCTTCGAACTCGGTTTGTGAGGTTTGAGGATTGTAAGGGCCAATCAGACAGTAGCGGTTTCCCCACTGCTCAACAATGCTGGGGACTTTCGAGCGGATAACGGTGTAAATGCCTCCGAGTTGTTGGCACACTTCCCACGCCACCTCGAAAAGAAGCGGTTGGGTCGATGCGGCCAGCTCTTGTGAAACATTAGAATCGATATACTTAGACATCAGAATACCTCACTGGTTAATAGCCTCGTAACTTCTACACTTCGCATAGATTAGTGGCAAGCGACAAGTTTGCGCGACTAAAATTGTCCATAATGCCTTAAAAAAAGGTGAAAATTGTTGACGCTGGGTGGGGCGAAGTGGTGTATTGTGTGGCAAGAGTACATAGGTGTGGGGCATAAGTGCAGGCAGAAGAAAAAAAAGAACCAATATTTGGGATCACGCAAGGTCTTTTCATGGGGACTTACACCCATTCCTTGGATCCCAAAAAGCGACTGACCATTCCGTCGGAATGGCGGGAGTGTGCCGGCTTGTCGGCTGGAGGTTTGTATGTTTTGCCTGACCTTGAGGGACGCATGTTTCTGAATGTGTATCCGGCCCGTGAAATGATTCAACGCTTACAGAGTATCCGGAGCCTTTCCGTTGCGGATGTGAAGGGCCGGCAATTTGCGCGAATCCTGGGGTCACAATCCCAATTGGCTCCCTGGGACTCTGCCGGGCGTATTCGGATTAATGACAGTTTGCTGGAGCATGGAAAATTGGCGGATCAGGTAACCCTTGTCGGGTCGATTGATCACTTTGAGTTGTGGAATCCGGAATTGTGGAAGCAGGTTGGTTCAACCGGACCCGCCGATCTGGGTGAAGCGGCTCGTTATGTCGGATTTTAACCTGAAATATTTACATGCATCAGTCTGTATTGCTTTCTGAGGTTCTGGTCGGACTGGATTTGCGTCCGGGCGCGATTGTGGTTGATGGGACATTGGGTGGAGGCGGGCATTCGGCGGCGCTCGCGAGTGCAGTGGGGCCTCACGGCAGAGTGGTGGCATTGGATCAGGATGCGGGCGCACTGGAGCGGGCACTTCAGAAGTTGGGCGATATGGCTCCGCGCTGCACGCTGGTTCAGTCAAGTTTTGCACGCATGGATGAGGTGGTGGTTGGGCTGGGCTTGAAAGAGGTGGATGCGGTGTTGTTGGACATCGGGATCTCCTCTGATCAGTTGGATGATCCGGATCGAGGGTTCAGCTTTATGCGGGATGGGCCTTTGGACATGCGCATGAATCGGGAGTGCCCGATGACGGCGGCGGATTTATTGAACACACTATCCGAAGAAGAGTTGGCGCGACTACTCAGGAAGTATGGTGAAGAGCCCCGAGCGAGAGCGATTGCGCAAAAGGTGGTGGGGCAGCGAGGAGCAGTTCCGTTCCGGAGAACCGCTCAGTTGGCTGACTTGGTGATGGAGGTATATGGCGGGCGACGTGGGCGGATTCATCCGGCAACGTTGACCTTTCAGGCCCTCAGAATCGCTGTGAATGGTGAGTTGGAGGCACTGGAGGCGGGATTGGAAGCCGGGCTTCGGATTTTGAAAGTGGGCGGCAGGATGGCCGTGATTACCTTCCATAGTTTGGAAGATCGGATCGTAAAACAATTTTTTGTAGGACATCAGGGGCGAATGGAATCGCTCCCTGAAGGTGGGGCGAAGTGGGTTGGCGCTCTTCCGAAAATGGCGATTTTAACCCGGAAGCCTGTGGTGGCAACGGATGAAGAATCCCGGGATAATCCCCGGGCTCGATCAGCCAAGTTGAGAGTCGCAGAGCGAAAGGATCAAAACTAGTATGATAGCTAAAAAAAACAAAAAAAAGGGACAGGCAAAATTCCCCGTCCCGATTCCTCTCGTGGCGATTCTGTTGGTATCGGTTGGGTTTGCGCTGGTGTATGTCTGTCTCCACTCGCGAACCGAGACTCTCGGTCGTGAAATCCGGGGGCTTGAGGCGGCTCGTGACCGATTACGTGATCAATTGGTGCGGGAGCAGTGTGAATGGGCGAAAATGCAGTCGCCGTCCAGTCTTGAGCAGGCGTTGAAAGCGCATGGCCTGGTCATGACCTGGCCCGGGCGGGATCAAATTGTCCGTGTCCGTTATGGTGGTGCTTTGGATACCCTTCATGGGTACGAAACCCGTCCTACGGCTCGCGTGGCCCGGAATACCAGGATTGTGATGAATGACTGAGCCGCAGGGATCAACCAGATTCGTCTCCATTGTGGTTCTGTTGAGCCTGGCAATGGCGGTTCTGGTCGGTCGGTTGGCGTATTTGCACCTGGGCGGAGGCAACCACATTCAGGCTACCGCAGCCAAAACCAGGACTTTCAAGCAGACACTCACTGTGCCCCGGGGGCGGATTTTGGATGGAAGCCCTGCGGAGGGTATTCTGGCGCTTAACGTGGGGGTAAAGGATATCTGGGTGGATCCCTCCCTGCTCATCGCGAGCAACCGGGTGGGAACGACTCTGACCTGTCTTGCGCCGCTGATTCCCATGGATATGGTGGATGTCCTGCCCCGGATGAACAAAACGAACAGTCAGTTCGCGGTGATTGCCCGTTATGTCTCGGCTGAAAAAGCGGACGCTGTGGAAAAGCTTAAGTTGCCGGGCGTGCACATGAGCGATGCGTCAATCCGGTCTTATCCCCAAAACATGATGTTGTGTCACGTCCTCGGGTTTGCCAACAATGAGGGCGTCGGATCCAGTGGACTTGAGCTGGCCCTTGAGAAATATTTAAAGGGAAGTCCCGGCCTGATAGAGAGCCGTCTGGATGGGCACCGCCGCGAGATGGTGGAACGAAGAACCCAGGAGATTCCTTCAAAAAGCGGGGCTGATGTTGTGCTCACAATCGATCAGCAACTCCAGTATATGCTGGAGAAAAGCATTGATTCCGCCATGGAACGTAACCGATCCAAGGCGGCGTTTGCCATTATGGAGCGAGTGCGGACGGGTGAAATTCTGGCCCTGGTCAGCCGGCCCGGGTTTGATCCCAATAAGTTCCGCGCGGCAACCGATCCACAGAAACTTAATCGTGCGATCGGCTATGTTTATGAGCCCGGGTCGACGTTCAAGGTAACGGTGATTGCGGCGGCCTTGAATGAGGGGATTGTCAAACCTGATCAGATATTTAACACCGAGAATGGACGCTGGCTCTATCAGGGGAAAGTGCTGCGTGATTATCACTCTTATGGACAATTGAGTGTGGCGGATATCCTTAAAAAATCCAGTAACATCGGGGCCGCCAAAATTGCGATCATGCTGGGTGATGTGCGTATGGATCGCTATCTGCGCAGTTTCGGGCTCGGAAGCAAGTTGGGGTTGGATCTGCCGGGTGAGGAGGGGGGGATCCTGGCGCAGGTCCAGAAGTGGTCGCCCATCAGTTCGAGTCGTATTGCCATCGGACAGGGTGTGGCGGTTACCGGGCTTCAGATGCTGGGCGTGTTATGTGCCATTGCCAATGACGGTATGTTGATGAAGCCGTATGTGGTCAAGGAAGTGATTGCGGATGATGGGACCGTATTATTGCGTCGTCAGCCACAGATGATATCACGGCCGATTCGTTCCGATACTGCGGCCCTGATGCGGCGGTTGTTGGCCCGCGTGTGTGAGGAGGGCGGGACGGGGACCAAGGCCAGGGTAGATGGATTTTCAGTGGGGGGGAAAACGGGCACTGCGCAGAAGCCTATTGCCGGGCATTATTCAGAAACCGACTACATGGCTTCATTTGCCGGATTCTTGCCGGCCGACAAGCCCGAGATTGCAATGATCGTGGTATTTGATGAGCCGCAACCCCTTCACACCGGGGGGGCTGTCTCTGCCCCGGTATTTGGAGAGGTGGCTGAGCAGGCGGTACGATATTTAGGAATTACACCGACGGAGAGTGTGACTCCGTTATCCAGCGCCGTTTCTGCAGATGGCCCGGGTGAGACATTCTGATGAAATTATCGGAACTATTGACAAAAGTGAAACATCTGGCGGTGCGGGGAAATCCTGACCGTGAGGTGAAGGGAATTGCGTATGACTCACGGCAGGTGAAGCCGGATGTGCTCTTTGTTGCCATACCGGGAACACATTGTGATGGGTATGAATATGCCGAGGAGGCTGTTAAGAGAGGATCAACGGTGGTTGTTACCTCTCATGCGCAGCTCTCCTCACGTGAGGTAACCCAGGTCCAGGTTGAAGATACCAGGTTGGCGCTGGCTGAGCTTAGCGACGTTTTCTATGGGCATCCCAGTGGGGCGCTGAAGGTCGTCGGGATAACCGGCACGAATGGAAAGACGACGACCGCGTTTATGGTCAGGGATGTTTTGGAATCGGTTGGGTGCATACCGGGTTTGATTGGAACCGTCCATTATGAAATCGGGGCGCGGATTATTCCCGCGCAACGAACCACGCCGGAAGCGCTGGAAGTCCAGGATTATTTAGGACAGATGGTTCGAGCCGGCTGTCGAAGTGTCGTCATGGAGGTCTCTTCACACGCGTTGGATCAACAGCGGATCCATGGGGTTGATTTTGACGTGGCACTTTTCACCAACCTGACTCGTGATCATCTGGACTATCATCACACCATGGAGTGCTATTTTGAAGCCAAGCGTCGCTTATTTATAGAACTCGGGCGGGGCAATAAACGTGCCGTTGCGGTGATTAACCATGACGATCCCTGGGGGCGCAAACTGGCTGCAGATCCGGATATCCGTGCGGAAATTATTACGTTCGGCATTGAACCGGGTGCCAGTGTGCAGGTCATGGAGATGCAGATGGGCTCCAATGGCAGTGAATGTCGGGTCAAGACTCCCTGGGGCGAAAGCAGGGTGAGTACGCCGCTTCTTGGGCGCTTCAATCTTCAGAATGTGTTGGGTGCCTATACGGCTGGCCGGGCCCTGCAGTTTGAGGATGCCGTGATACTTCCGGCTTTGGCGGCACGCGCCCGGGTTCCCGGACGGCTGGAGGAAATTCCCGTCGCGCGAGGCTGGCGTGTATTTGTGGATTATGCTCATACGGATGATGCATTGACCAATGTGCTTGAAACCTTAAGGGGGTTCACCGAAGGGCGCCTGATTGTGGTGTTTGGGTGCGGAGGAAACCGGGATCAAAGCAAACGAGCGTTGATGGGGGCGGCCGCTTCGCGCCTTGCGGATATTGCCATTGTCACATCGGATAACCCCAGGGATGAGGATCCCAAAACGATCATCAGTCAAATTTGTGCCGGGTTTAGCGGGGGGGCAAGTTACGAGGTCGTTGAGGATCGCGCCAAGGCGATTGCCATGGCACTGGCCGTGGCGCGGGATAAGGATCTTGTGATTATTGCCGGGAAAGGGCATGAGACCACCCAGGAAATTGCGGGGGTGAAAGCCTTGTTTGATGACCGTCTGGTTGTGAAAAACGCTTTGATAAGGATGGATGGATGAGTGCTGCGGTTACATTTGATCCCCAGGATTTAGCTTGCTGGTGCGGCGGCCAATGGGTGCCGCACCAACCTCAACAAATCCATGCGGTCATTCACGATACAAAAAAGATCACGCCGGGTTCTTTATTTGTCGCGCTTCGCGGCGCGCGTTTTGACGGGCATGATTTTGTGGCCCAGGCGTTCGAGGCCGGCGCGGGTGCGGCATTGATCTCCCGCTCCCGCCTGGACGCACTTCGGGACGTGGGAATTCCATTGCTGGTCGTGGAGGATTCAGCCCGGGCGTTAAAGGAGTTGGCGACCGGGTATCGCGTCAAACTCGGAGGACTGTCTGTGGTGGGCGTAACGGGCAGTACAGGCAAAACAACGGTCAAGGAAATGATTGCCTGCCTCCTGGGAGAAACGCATACAACGGCTCGCACCAAGGGGAACTGGAACAATGATATCGGGCTTCCCCTCAGTATCCTGGCGATTCCCCAGGCAAGTCAGGTGGCTGTGTTGGAACTGGGCATCAATCATCCGGGAGAAATGGCACCGCTTTGCGATATTGCCAAGCCGGACTGGGGGGTCATCACGAATGTCGGGCCTGTCCATTTGGAATTCTTTTCTTCTGTTGAGGCGATTGCGCGCGAAAAAGGGGAATTACTGCGGAGCTTGCCGGCACACGGAATCGCTGTAATCAGTCGGGATGAACCACATGAATCCATTTTGCGTGCCTGTGCCCCCGGGCAGGTTATCACCACGTCCGTCAGAGGCGATGTGGAGGCTGACTACAGGCTTGTTTTTGATGATGGGAAGACGGGGAACTGTAAGGTCGAAGATCGGGTGGAGGGCGGAATCCATGCCTTTCGCCTGCCCTTACCCGGCCTGCATAACCGGAGCAATGCTTTGCTGGCCATTGCGGTAGCTCGCGGGTTTGGGGTGACCTGGGCACAGATGGCTGCCGCGTTTGAACGGTTTGTGGGGCCTCCCATGCGTTGGGAGCGGACGGTGGCGGGTGGAGTGACCTTTATCAATGACGCCTACAATGCCAATCCCGTCAGCATGGTGGCGGCGATTCGTACATTCAGGGAGATGACCGTGTCCGGGCGGAAGTGGCTGGTGTTGGGTGATATGCTTGAACTTGGGGCCTCCGAAGTGGCTGAACATCATGCGATCGGGCAGAGTTTACAGGAAGGGGATTGGGCTGGGCTTGTCACAATTGGATCGTTGGGTGCGCATATTGCAGCGGGCGCAATGACTGCAGGAATCCCTGCTGAGCGTGTTCATTCCTGTGAGGGGCTGGAATCCAGCCTTGAAATATTGAGAAATTGTATCGCTCCGGGCGATGCCGTGCTGGTAAAAGCCTCGCGCGGAAAACATTTAGATGAGGTTGTTGTCCGGCTTTCCGGCATGCTGGGTAAGGATTAAAGACATGTTTTACTATTTGCATTTTTTGAGTAACTGGATCTCTGAGTTTCGGGTGTTCAAGTACATCACGGTCCGTGCGTTTTCTGGAGCCGCTACGGCGTTTTTATTGTGTGTGATCCTGGGCCCCTGGGTGATTCGAAAGCTACGCTCGTATAAAGTGCAGCAATATATCCGCAAAGAAGAAGCCCCGCCGCTTCATGTCTTACATGAGAAGAAAGAGGGGACGCCCACGATGGGGGGGATTCTGATCATCGGCTCGGTTACTTTATCCACGTTGCTTTGGGCGATGCCGACCAATGTGTATATCCTGTTGACGCTGCTAACTTTTGTTTTTATGGGGTTTGTGGGTTTTTTGGATGACTCGGTGAAGCTGAAGGGGAAAAATGCCAAAGGGCTAAGCGCCAGAGCCAAATTTCGGCTTCAGGTTTTGTGGGCGGTCATTGTTGGCGGGGTGCTGTTGATTCTGCCTGAAACCCGCGAGCATACCCTGCAGTTGATGGTTCCGTTTTTCAAGGGGCCTGTGATTCAGGATATGGGCTGGTTTGCCGCGATTGCACTGATCGTGTTAATTGTGGTGGGGGCGAGCAATGCTGTAAACCTGACGGATGGCCTGGATGGCCTGGCCATTGGCTGCAGTAGCACCGTGGCGTTAGCGTATCTGGTCATGGCCTATATTGCCGGTCACCGCGCGTTCGCGGAATATTTATTTTTGCCCTATATTCCTGGCACGGGAGAATTGGCTGTCTTTTGCGGCTGCCTTTTAGGCGGTTGCCTTGGGTTTTTGTGGTACAACTGTCATCCTGCGCAAGTGTTCATGGGGGATACCGGCAGTCTGGCCCTTGGGGGTGCGGTGGCCATGGTGGCGATTTTGATCAAGCAGGAACTTCTGCTGGTGATGGTCGGGGGAGTCTTTGTCATGGAAGCCATGAGCGTGATCTTGCAGGTGGCCTCATTTAAATTGCGTGGAAAAAGAATTTTCGCAATGGCTCCGATTCATCATCACTTTGAGATGAAAAAATGGAGTGAGACGCAAGTAACGATCCGGTTTTGGATTCTCTCGATTCTCTTTGCACTGCTTGGAATAGCCACGCTCAAATTCCGGTGATGACCATGCCTGATCGATCATCCATAGCTGATTCCGTTGTGTTGGTGCTGGGGTTGGGCGCCAGCGGGGAAGCCGCTGCGCAGCTGTTACTGCAGCAGGGCCGTCGGGTCATGGTGGCGGATGCCGGAACAAGTGCGGAGTTAGAAATCAAGGCTCAGCACTTGCGGGATAGAGGATGCCAGGTTTTTATTGGATCACGGATTTTGCCTGAGGCCCAATTCGTTTTGGGAGTAGTGAGCCCCGGGATTCCCGAGACCGATCCCTGGGTGCTCGAGTTGCGGCGGCGTGGGGTAGCTGTCATCTCTGAACTCGAACTCGGGTGGCGCGCCTGCAAAAGCCGTGTTCTTGCGGTGACGGGCTCAAACGGGAAAAGCACGCTGGTGAAACTGTGTTGTGAATCACTCCAGAAGGCAGGCATTTCGGCGGTGGCAGGTGGAAATTATGGGGCCCCTTTATCTGCGCTCGCTTGTTTGGAACCTGCGCCTGCGTGGGTCGTGGTGGAGGTCAGTTCTTTCCAGTTTGAGGGGGTCGAGCAATTTGCCCCCGATGCGGGAATCTTGCTGAATATCAATCCCAATCATCTTGATCGTCATGGAACGATGGAGCGTTATACGGAGATGAAAGCCCGCATGTTCAGGCGCATGGATCAGCGGCATGTGGCGGTGATTCCTGAAGCCCTGTCCGGGCAGATTGGGTTCGCTTTGTCGTCGGGGTGCCGTGTCGCCACCTTTGGGTTATCCAATAAATCCTCCTTTTATTACGAGAAAGGCTCGATTCGCGGCGCCAGTTTGTCACAACCGGTGTTGGTAGAGGGCTCCATTTTTGATAATGAGGTGATGGGTGTGACGGCGGCTGCTTGTGTGGCGGCCCTGGCAGGGGTCGGTGTATCTTTGCAGGGGGTTACGGCTGCCGCAAGCGCATTTCAAAGTCTGCCACACCGTATGCAGAAAGTGGCGGAAATAGACGGGGTTTCCTTTATTAATGACTCCAAAGCCACAAATCTGGCGGCCATGTCGGCAGGGGTTCGGATGGCGCATGGCCCTGTACGGCTGATTGCGGGTGGGTTATTGAAAGAAAAGGATTTGGAATCAGTAAAAAAAGTACTGGTAAACAAGGTCCTCGGTGTTTACATTATCGGGAAATATTCACAGGTCATGGCTGCCGCTTGGCAGGATCAACTTTCTTGTGTGGTTTGTTCTGACTTGAAAGCGGCTGTGAATAAGGCCTGGAAAGATGCGGAAAATGGTGACGTGATATTATTGTCACCCGGTTGCGCAAGCTTTGACCAGTTTAAGAGTTTTGAAGACAGAGGTGAACAGTTTTTGGAAATTGTGCGGGATATAAAAAAGGAGAACAGGTAGTGAAAAAGGCGCGAATCATTGGGTCAGTCGTAATCGTTGGTGGATTAATGTTGAGTGCGGGATGCGGGACAACCCGTGTTCAGGAAGAGCCGGTTGGCCCGGTCGTGATGCCGCCGACAACGGAAGTTGTGGCGTCTGTTGAAGCCAAGACCAATGAGGTCAAAGCTGAAGTGGTCGTTGAATCCAAAACTTATATAGTCAAGGCGGGTGACAGTCTTGGTTCAATCGCCAAGAAGCTGAAAGTTTCCACAAAAGATATCATCAAGCTGAACGGTATCACGAACCCGAATAAGATTCGTGTCGGTCAGAAACTGAAACTTCCCGGTTCTGTTGAACTGAGTGCTGCGGATGCGGCCGCCCCTGCGCATGTTGCGGGTAAGGCCGTGCATAAGAAGCCCGCAAAATCGGCAGTGAAGTCTGCGCCCGTTGCCGCGAGTGGCGACGTCTATGTGGTTAAGTCCGGGGACATGCTCGGGAGCGTCGCCGTGGCCCACAAGACGACAATCCGGGCTCTTAAGCAGCTCAATGGCCTGAGCAGTGACAAGTTGCAGGTGGGGCAGAAGCTGAAACTTCCCAAAGGTTCTGCAGCTTCCGCGGTGAAAGGGCCTACGGCCCCGGCTCCGGCTGATGCCGTGGTTCCCGAAGCGACTGTGGCTCCGGTTGAGCCGGCGGCGGTTGATCCTGCGGCCCCGAAGTCGAATGACGTTCTGCATGTCGTTGAACTGAATCAGGACCTGAACTCCATTGCTATGATGTATGGTGTTCGCGCCGAGGAAGTCATGAAGCTGAACAATTTATCATCGCCTGACGTTAAGGCGGGGCAGACCTTGAAAATTCCTCCGCCTGTTGAGTGATGCGGAAAACGCCCACCATATTAGTGGGCATCGTTCTTTTGTTACTGGCGCTGGGCATCGTAATGTTGGCCAGCGCCAGTTCTGTTAAAGGGAACGCTGTCTACAAAGATGCAAACTATTTCCTGTTTCGGCAATTGATCTGGTTGGTTGCCGCCGCGGTGGCAGGTGTGGTGACCGCCTCTATTGATTACCATCAGTGGCAACGCTGGTGGATTCCTATATCGGTATTTTCCGGTCTATTACTGGTGCTTGTGCTGGTGCCGGGGATTGGCGCCAAGATCAATGGCAGCCACCGGTGGATTCGGATTGGGCCCATCAGTACTCAGCCATCTGAACTGGCGAAATTTGCGTTGGTCATCATGATGAGTGCCTGGATGACTAAATCCGGCATCAAGGGACAAACCTTCAAAGAGGGGATTCTGAAGCCCCTTTCATTGATGGGGATTTTTTTAATCCTGGTGATTGTTGAGCCTGATTTTGGCACCACGGTCCTGTTGGGGGTCGTGGGGGCGGCCATTATGTTTACAGGGGGAAGCCCTGGCCGCTACCTGGTCATCCTGGGTTTGATGGGGGCTCTCGTGTTTGGTGCAGCGGTGATGCACGATCCCATCCGAGCCGGGCGGGTGTTGGCTTTCATGGATCCTGATAAATATCCCAAGGAGGCCTATCATCTTCAGCAGTCCGAACAGGCTTTTACTCTGGGCGGGGTCTGGGGCGTGGGGCTGGGCGAGAGTCTTCAAAAGCATTTCTACCTTCCGGAGGCTCATACTGATTTTATTCTCGCGATTATAGGTGAAGAGTTGGGGCTGGCGGCCTCTATTCTCGTGGTGCTTTTATTCTCGGGGTTTCTCGCCTGTGGCGCCGTTATCAGTTTTCAGGCACCTGATCTTTTTGGACGATTAATGGGCACTGGGTTCACGTTAATGACGGCTGTTCAGGCGGCCATTAATATCGGGGTGGTTTCAGGCTGCTTGCCAACCAAAGGTCTTGCTCTCCCCTTTATCAGTTATGGCGGTTCCAGCCTGATCGTTTCCATGATGTGTGTCGGGGTACTGGTAAATATAGCCCGACAAGGAGTGGTGCCGGAAGATTGTGCGGTCACTAGGGCCGTCAAAGATAATGCCAGATGGATGTAGTATCTGATGTATTTGCTGGCATCAAAGGGTGAAATTCAATAGGTTTTGACCGCACTTCTAAGAGGAGATTACTTATGATTCCACGGTATACACGTCCTGAAATTGGGAATATTTGGGAAGATGAAAATAAATTCAGCATCTGGCTGAAAATCGAAATCCTTGCCTGTGAGGCGATGCATGAATTGGGGATTGTCCCGGCGGCGGATCTGAAACGCATCAAATCCCGTGCGGCCTTTAGTGTCAAACGCATCAATGAGATTGAAGCGAAGGTCAATCATGATGTGATCGCCTTTCTCTCCAATGTCGCCGAGCATGTAGGTCCTTCTTCCCGGTTCATTCACCGGGGCCTGACAAGTTCTGACGTTTTGGACACCGCCTTGGCCGTTCAGATGGTTCAGGCGATGGATATTCTGATAGTCGATGTCAAGGCGGTGCGTAAGGCGGCGGCAGTCAAAGCCAAAAAATATAAATTAACACCCATGATTGGCCGCAGTCATGGCGTTCATGCCGAGCCGATCACTTTCGGGCTCAAAATGGCGCTGATGTACGATGAATTTGGGCGTGCCTTGAAACGGTTGGAGGCGGCTCGTGAAGTGATTCGGGTGGGGCAGCTTTCCGGTGCCGTGGGAACCCACGCGCACATTGATCCTTTCGTTGAGCAATATGTTTGCAAAAAACTCGGACTTAAGCCTGCCGCCATATCGACGCAGATTTTGCAACGCGATCGGCATGCGGAATATATGTCTGCTGTGGCTTTGGTCGGCGCCTCAGTTGACCGGTGGGCAACGGAGTTCCGGCATCTGCAACGGACTGAAGTTCTTGAGGTGGAAGAATATTTTGGCGAGGAACAAAAGGGATCCTCGGCGATGCCGCACAAAAAGAACCCGATTACCGGTGAAAAACTATGCGGACTAGCCCGGTTATTGCGTGGAAACCTTGTGGCTGCCCTTGAGAATGTGGCGCTCTGGCATGAGCGGGATATCTCTCATTCGTCCGTTGAACGTGTCATTTTGCCCGATAGTACGATTGCACTCGATCATATGTTAGTCGGACTGGAGAAGTTGACCCACAACATGCTGGTGTCACCTGAGCGGATGAAGGAAAATCTCAATCTGACGCATGGCTTGATCCATTCCCAGCAAGTTCTCTTAATGTTGACTCAAAAGGGCTTTACGCGGGAGCAGGCTTATCGGATGGTTCAGCGACATGCCATGGCGGCCTGGGACTCGAGACGCAACCTCCGTGACCTCATTGAGGCGGATCCCGAAATCATGGCCAAGGTATCGGCAGGGGATCTCGACCAGGTGTTTAATCTTGCGACGCATTTCAGGGATGTGGCTCGAACGTTCAAGGCAGTTGGGCTGTGAAAAAGGAGAGAGAAATCATGAGCACGAAAAAGTTGAAGACGAAAAAAGCCATGTCTGCCTATGCGGCGGCGGGTGTGGATATCGATCAGAAAATGGCGGGGATCGCCTCTATCAAAAAGATGGTGAAATCCACCCGGACTTCCGGAGTGTTGAATGAGATCGGATCTTTCGGTGGTTTTTTTGCTTCTCCTGGAAAAGACAAGATTTTGGTGGCCAGTACGGATGGGGTGGGAACCAAGCTCAAGGTGGCCGCCCTGGCTGGCAAGCATGACACCATCGGGCAGGATATCGTGAATCATTGCGTGAATGATATTCTGGTACAGGGAGCCGTGCCGTTATTTTTCATGGACTATGTGGGGATCTCGAAATTCGAGGGCTGGATATTTGAGCAGGTCGTGAGCGGGCTTTGCAAGGCTTGCCGGGAGAATGGATGTGCGTTGCTGGGTGGCGAAACCGCGGAAATGCCCGGATTGTATCCACCTAAAGAATATGATCTTGTGGGGACCATCGTGGGTGTTGTAGATCGACGGAAGGTGGTGACGGGTAAAGCCATCCGTCCCGGCGATGTCATGATAGGGCTGCCTTCGTCGGGTTTGCATACCAACGGGTATTCTTTGGCACGGCGGGTAATACTTGAACAGGCAAAGTTGAAACTCACGGATATTTTGCCGGGCACCCATAGAACCGTTGCTGATGTGTTGCTGGCCGTTCATCGGAGCTATTTGAAGCCGGTGACCACGTTGATGAAATCCATTAAAGTTCGCGGAATGGCCCATATTACCGGGGGCGGATTCCCGGATAATGTTCCCCGCGTTTTGCCCGCCGACGTGAATGCTGTGTTTGATCGTACTTCCTGGGAAGTTCCTGAAGTCTATAAATTTATCCAGCGGGTAGGTAAAGTTGATCGTGAGGAAATGTACCGTGTCTTTAACATGGGTATTGGCATGGTGGTTGTGGTGAAAAAGCAGGATGTTGAGAAATCCATCGCCATTCTCCGGAAAACCGGTTCCAAACCGGTGATAATCGGGTGGATCGAAAAAGGTAACCGAACGGTTCGCCTGATCAATTAAGTATCCCCGGACGGGAGCGGCAGAATCTATGGTCAAAGCTTGGCAGATGTTACTGGCCGGCTGGATCATAATGCTGCCGCTTATCGTTTCGGCGGGAGCCGTCAGGCTTCATCCTGAAGCTTACCTGGAATACACCAACGGGGTACCTGTTGCGGTTGTTCAAATCACGAATCTTGGTGATGAACCGTTTCGAGTGGTCTCGTTGGATGCCCGGATGCAGGGAATAGAAGCAAGGAGTTATCCCGGCACGTTTCTCCGCCCGGGCGAAATATTCGACGAAAAGCTTGAATTTCCGGGGCTGCCACTACAGCCGGACGAGCGGCCTGCTGTTATTCGGATCCGTTATGCCCACGCTAACGGAAATGCTTTTTCTTCATTGGCCCTCGCCCCTTTACCAGTAAGTCGCACGAATCAGGATGTATGGGTATCGGCCAACCTGTCCCCTGCATCGATAGAGCGAACCGGAAAACTTTTCATTCAGTTGCTTTTACTTCAAGATGATCCCTGTGAGGTGACGGTAAGACTCATTTTGCCTGATGAGTTTTCCGCTGATGGTGAGGCCCGAAAGGTGATCATGGAGCCCGACATAAGTCGGATCGAATCCTTTGACCTGACGAATCACTCTGCGGTACCGGGGGCGACTTATTCCATTTTTGCGATTGTGGAGCGCACCGTGAATGGCTCGGTACAATGTGCCACGGTATCTGGTGAGGTGACGCTGGGGGAGGTGAAGTGGATAGGGCAGTCGTATAAGTTTTGGGGAGGACTTTCGATCCTTGTGTTTGCTGGGCTCGTTATCCTCCAGTACAGGCGGCGTGAGGGGCGGGGGAGTCTCATTACAAAGTCTATTCCTTTGCTTGAAACGGTGATTCTCGTTGTTATCAGCCTGTTTATCATTGGGAATCTTTCCCCTGCTGATTTGATCCGGAATACAACTCCGGTGGGGGGGGACACACCTGCCCATCTTTATCTGGTCAGTCACCTGAAGGAGCAACTGCTCCATCAGGGGCGGATCATTTCCTGGGCTGGGGGGTGGTGGTGTGGGTTTCCGATGTTTCAGTATTATTTTGCCCTTCCCTACGCGGTGGCCGCTCTAATGAGTTTGCTTGTTCCGCTGAATATCGCCTTTAAGGTCGTGAGTGTGGCGGGGATGGTGCTTACGCCCCTTTGCGCCTATTGGGCGGCCAGAGTGTGGCGATTGCCTGGTCTCTGTCCGGTCCTGATGGCTTTGGCCATGGTGCCGTTTCTATTTGTGCAGTCGCACACAATGTGGGGGGTCAACACTTCCAGTACTCTGGCGGGGATGATTGCCAATAGCTGGAGTTTTGCCTTGATGTTGCCGGCATTGGCTCTGGGTACGCGCGATATTCAGGATGGCGTTGTGCGCGGTCGGACGATTCTGTTATTTGTATTGGTACTGGCCTCTCACTTCTTCACCTCAGTCATCATGTTCATGACTTTGGCGATTGTGCCCTTCTTCGCCTGTTTCCCGTTGGGGAAACCTGGAAACCTGTTGAATCATGCGCGTCTCTTCCGAGCCTTTTGGGTGCTGGGCGTAGAGGCGGGATTAGCGTTGATGCTGATGGGGTGGTGGCTGGTCCCGCTCATTGCAAAATCGGCTGATAGTATGGATTTCGGGGGCAACTGGACGTTGTCGTTGATCAGATCTTTCCCGGAGTACATCGCGGGAGTGGCGGTCTTTGCCGGAGTTGCGATTGTGGCAGGGTTCAAGCGTTCGCTGACTGGAGTGTGGATGCTGGTTTGGATGTGCGTGGTGAGCGTGACTTTGTTTGAAGGGGGATACGGGGTTTCTCCGGTGTTTGTTAATGTACGCCTGTGGCCCTTTATATTCTTTGCCATGATGGCACTTGGTGCTGTGGGGGTCGGTGTCTTACTTGAGCGGGCAAGAGGCGGGTGGGTGTTTGCAGGCCTTCTCGTGCCTGCCGTTCTGTGTGGTGTCATGATGAGCGAGTCGGTGGGGGGCCTGTGGGGGCCGGGCCTGACCCAATCCTGGGCCCGGTGGAATTATGCAGGCTTGGAGTCCAAACCATCTGCGGCGGTGTTTGATAAGCTGATGTCCTATCTCAAGGGTTCGCCGGGACGATTGGCAAATGATCTTTGCGAGGAAAATAATCAGTTGGGTTCGAGCCGGATTTTTGAACTCGTTCCGCATCTCATCGGGAAACCCATCCTGGAGGGCGGATTGGTTAATTCGGCGTTAGGTTCCATGTATTCGTATTATGTACAGGGAGAAACGTCGCCGTCATGTGCGGGATTCCCGCCCATCGTGATCCCCACCACATTTGATTTTGCCCGGGCCACGCGACATTTGGAATTGTTCAATGTAAAACATTTCATTGCCCGCAGTGCTGTTGCAAGGGATGCGTTACAGGGTATGAAGGAGTGGCGTTTTATTGCGCGCGAGGAGGAGTGGTCGCTTTTCGAGTTGATGACCCATGAGGGGCGTTATGTATTTATCCCTCCCCGCCTTCCCTATGTAGTTGAAACCGACCGGTGGAAGGAGTGTTCACTGGAATGGCTTTACACGCCTCAGGCGCTGGATCAATTTTTGCTTTGGAAGACGCCCGGGGTAAGCGTGGACAGGCATGAACTTGTGGTGCTGAGTGCGCCCCAGGTGTTAAAGGCTCTTGCGGACATGCGACAAACCAATGTGCCCGGAATGATGGCGGAGGGACTGCCGTTAACCATGGCGGGAACAAAGTGTATCAGCGAAGAATCGGTCACGGACGACCGTATTCATTTCCGGACGACCGCCTTGGGGCTCCCTCACATTATTAAAGTGACCTGGTTTCCAAATTGGAAGGTTCGTGGGGCGAAGCAGGTGTATTGTATCTCACCGGGCTTTATGTGTGTGTTTCCTGATCAGCCGGATGTGGAACTCTATTATGGCTCCACGGGGAGCGATGTCGTAGGATATGGGATTACTTCGGTTGCCTGCTTCATTCTTGCAGGTTGGTTTTGGGTGAATAGGAAAAAGTTGAGTTGCCTGCATTGATATGAGTGTACGTCTGTTGAAAATCATGGATGCCACGATAGGCTTGTTCCTGTGTTGGGCAGGGGGCCGCCTATTATTTCTGCTGCATCGGGAAGCTGCTTTCAGCGCATTCCGAACGGAAGACATCAAACGCATTCTTGTTATTCGGCCGGGAGGCTTGGGCGATATGGTGCTGTTACAGCCCATGTTGAAAAAAATCCATGAGAAATATCCGGGAGCTTTGATTGACCTTATTTGCGAAAGGCGAAATGAGGACATCCTCAAGCTGTCGACCTTCCCCATGAATGTTTTCACCTATGATGCCCATCCCTTGCGCCTTCTCCGGCGCTTGTGGGCCGGGGGGTATGATGTCGTCATAGATTCCGAGCAGTTTCACTATTTCTCGGCGGTGATGGCCCTGTTAAGTCGGGCCTCCATCCGGATAGGCTACAAAATCAATCCCGGGCGTAACCCGATTTACACGCATCTCATCACCTATAATCTTGAAGGGTATGAGGCGGATGAGTTTATGAAATTATTGGGGCCGTTTGGCGTTTGCGGTCCCGCTGAAGTATCCGGTTGCCTTGCTATTCCTGATGTCACTCTGCCGGAGGATGTGGCTTCATGGCTGGGTAAGGTGCAGAAAGAGCATAAACGATTGATGCTTGTTCATGTCGGTGCATCGATCCGTTATAAGACCTGGGCCTTCGCCAATTTTATTGAATTGTTGCAAGGGCTCTGCCGCAATGAGGAGAATAGCATCGGTTTGGCGGGAGGGTGCGGTGATTGTGCTATGGCGTCCGAATTGGCTGAGCGATGTGGCTTAGGAGACCGGGTCAAGGTGCTGGCAGGCCGATTATCGATTGTTCAAACTGCAAAGCTCTTGTCCGGGGCGGATTTATTTGTGGGGGGTGATTCAGGAATTGCTCACTTGGCGGCTGCCTATGATGTGCCGGAGGTCGTGATGTTTGGTCCCAGTGATGCCAAAAAGTGGTGTCGGGAGTCCGATACCGTTGCGGTAGTCAGAAAAGAGATGGCCTGTTCTCCCTGTTTTATATTTGGCTATCATAAGTATTGCCGGACCATTGCCTGTATGCAGGCGGTTGGCGTGAAGCAGGTACTTGAGGCTTGTCATCAGGTAGGGCGAATCGTCCCGATGAGCCGTGGATAGTAAAGGGGCCCATGAGCATGAGTGAAAATAACACGGATGCACGATGGGCGATGGCCCGTCATATTATTCCGTTTATTCTTTGGATCGGAATCATGAGCCTGCCGCTGAGTAATATTGCTTTCCGGTATACACTCCAAACTGTGGTAAGCCTTGTGGCGCTGCTGGTGTTGAAGCCTTGGCAATATTACCCGGCCATGAATATCCGGTTGTTGCCTCTCAGTGTCCTTGTGGGTGCCGGGGTGGCGATCGTCTGGATTTTGCCTGAATCGGGCTGGATACAGCAATTTCCCCGCATACATGAATCTTATGTCCGATATTTCATCCGGGGGAGTGATTCGGGGAACGGGCAGTTGTTCGCGCCAGAGCAATGCGGTTGGGCCTATGCGTTGATGCGTTTGGGGGGATCGGCTTTAGTGATTGCTGTGATTGAGGAGTACTTTTGGCGCGGCTTCTTTATGCGGTGGTTGGTCAACCTGAATTTCCTCTCTGTGAAACCCGGGACTGTCGGGCGGGGTCTGTTTTTGATCGCGTCCCTCGCCTTTGGATTTGAGCATAGCCGCTGGTTGGTCGGTTTGGTTGCCGGGCTGGCGTATGGACTTTTATATTGCCGTAAAGGGGACATTATGGCCGCTGCTGCGGCCCATGTGACAACTAATCTGCTGCTGGGTTTATACGTCCTGGCCACAGCCTCATATCAATTCTGGTGAATCAGCTCGGGTGTAGATTAAGCGCGGCTGGCAGCTGGCATCCTGCGCATCCGTTTTTACTGCTCAGGCAGAAGTCATGGAAGATCTGCAGTAAGCCTTGTTGACGAAGGCCGGAATTGTAAAGGGCGGGCGTGTGGTCATGGCCAAAGAGGGCATGAGCGGTATGTTTTGCGAACCGGTTAAGATCCTCCTGCGGGAGCATTGTGAGCAGTGACGATCCGACTGGGATTGTATTGGTTGCCGCCCACCACGGGATTAAAACGTTATTAAGAATTGTCGCGGCCCGACCCGGGCCGATCAAGGTCTCGGGTCGCGCATAGCGTGGTCGGGCGAAACTCCCTCGCCAGGCCCAGTAGCTGTTCGCGCCTTCTGCTTGAAGGCAGGTTCGCCAGGAACGGAATAAGGCATCACTATTCCCGTTATTGATGGAAAGCGAGCTCACCTTGCAGGGAACATGGGTAAAGAGGGACGCGGCGGCCATGAGGCGGCGTAAAGGGTTATTGGCCGGCCTTAAATTCGCGAGCGTCCAGTCCGTATGGGTCATCACCTGATCATTCCACTCGGCCTGGTGTTTCCACCAGATATCCCACAGACTTCTGATGAATGCGCGAGTCTCATGATCCCACAGGGGATTCGATTTGCGGGGGAGAAGGCCTCCCACGCCAAGCAACAGGGCATAGGCATGCAGAACTGAGGTGGACGCATCCTGTCGCAACCGCTCAAGGGGAATCAGCTGGGCGAGTTTCAGAAACCCCAGACGGTTATGCTTATATCCCAGCGCCCCCATAAACTCTTCGTAGAGGGCCTGGTTCTTGCCTTTTTCCGAGATGCTTTTTGCCATCCGCTCAGTTTTAAGACGCAAGCGCTCTTCGCCGGCAGAGTCGAGCAGTGCCCCTCGTTGTTCGGGAGACCATGTTTTAATGATTTCCGCGCAGGGAGGAAGCGGGGCAATCGCGGCGAAGGGATAGGCTAATAAATCAAGACCATCAAACGAGAATGCCGGGAGTAAATGAAGGGCGGCCCTCATGGGAATCTGCAGCACAGAGATGGGCATGTCAGAAGGAGCAAGCAGGCCCTCGAAATAGGTGATATGCGCAATGACATTGCGATAACGCGGGTCTGAAGCATGTTTGTGCTGGCGCCAATCCATGGGGCGGATATGCAGTTCGATGTCGCCCCGAAGGATACATTCATCGGGTCCGGCTTTCAGGATGGCATCCAGGAAATCAGGTCCCGCCTCGAGATTCCAGCGTCCGGGATTTATGACCGTAACGATACGTCCGTCCATGCTGGTCAATACAGGCGGGCGGATGGCATCATCAGTCCAGACGCAGCGCAGATGCCGCTCTGACCAGGGAAATGAGGAGGTGCGGACGTTGTCCCGGACATGGGATGAGAAAGGGAGAAGCAACGCCTGGTACCGGCAGCTTCCCGGGAAGTAAGACATGCTGTGTGTTGACATGCAGCCTGTTTTGCCGGATGCCGGGTTTTAAATCAACAATAAACTAGTTAATACTTAAAACTACTGCGCCCGATGTATTCTCTTAGCATGGAGGTCTGGGGGACTTCCCGGTCCGAAATGCCGATAAAATTGATGAGGAAAGCGGTTAAGCGGCGAGCTTCTGCATATTCGGGATCAAAGGGTTTGACCTCCATCAGCAGGGGTTCTGCAATGGGTTTAAGGACGGCCAGTTCATAATCGAGCGCTGAATTGAACGTGGCATCGGCGTTTTCCTGAAAGGGAAATATCCATTTCTTTTCCCCGCTTCGGACCGAATTCCACATTCGGAGCGTTTTGAGCGCGGAATGCGAGCGGTATTTATGATCCCTCACCATGCGTCGGATTAAGCGATTATCGGTGGTTGAGATTCTGTTATTGGCGTCCAGGCTGAGTTGCGTGAGCGCGCTGACGTATATTCTAAATTTGGCAGGTTCAGGAACCATTTCTGTCAGAAGGGGATTAAGACCATGGATTCCTTCAATAATGAGGAGGTCATCCTTCTCCAGCTTGATTTTCTTGCCGTTAAATTCCCGCAATTTTGTGACGAAGTTGAATTCCGGCAGCTCAATTTCCTCGCCCTTGGCGATTTGGCCCATGTGACGATTGAAGAGTTCAAGGTCGAGTGCGTTGACATGTTCAAAATCAGGGTTGCCAAATTCATCGAGTGGAGTTTTGGCGTGCTCGTGGAAATAGTTGTCCAATGAGATGGTGAAAACCCGGAAACTGTTAACCCGCAATTGGACCGCCAACCGTTTTGCAAAAGTCGTTTTACCTGAAGATGAGGGGCCCGCCACCACAATCAGGCGTACCGTGTCCCGGCGTCGAAAGATTTCATCGGCGATGCGTGCCACATTTTTCTCATGAAGGGCTTCACATACTTTGATGAAATCACTGATGTCGCCATTGACAATAATTTCATTCAGTCGCCCGACCGTGCCAACCCCCATGGTCCGAACCCAGTTTTTACGTTCTCGAAAAATACTTGAGAGATGGGGTAATTCCCGGAAGGGGGCGATTTGGGTGCCATTCCCCGGTTCAGGGAGTTGGAGGATAAAGCCGGGTGGATAGTGGAGCAGTTCGAATAGGTGCAAAGCCCCCGTGTCAGGCGCCAGTACCCCTTGTGCCAGGTCATAGAATCCATCGCATTCATGAATGACGACCCGGGGCGGATTCCTGAAACGGAGCAGGTTAAGCTTATCCGTTTGGTGCGCTTCGGTCAGGCGGCGCGATACATCTTCAAACGAAATCTTTTTCCGCTCAATCGGGATCTTCTGGCTGATCAGCATTTTGACGTGTTCCCGGATGGCGTCAACCTGGTCGCGCGTTATGAACCCTCCCCGTTCACCTGCTTTGGGCTCGAAGTCGCAGAAAAGGCCATCTCCGACAGCATAATCAACCGAAAATCCCGCGGCGGGATAAAGTGTCTTTACGGCCTTGGCGAGAAGAAAGGCTAATGAGCGGTGATACACATGCCACCCCTGAGAATCAGTCATCGTCAGGAGCTTAATGTCGCTGTCCATCTCGACGGGATAGCTGAGCGAGGTGGTATCATTATTTAACAAAGCGGCAATATAGGGGAGCCCATTGGGGGCGGTAGGGGATAACAAGATATCTTTCAGGGCTGTTCGCGGGGGGCATTCCAGTATTTTGCCATCGCTGAATTTGAGTTTGATGGTGTTGCATTCGCTCATGGTGTGCCTTTCATGCTAAGATTCAATGCCGGGGCGACCTTTTACACCTGCGTTGTAATAGTGCTTGATACATTTCATTTCAGTAACTAGATCGGCCCGTGCTTGCAGGACCTGTCCGGCGTTTCGCCCGGTTAAAATCAATTCAACAGACTTTGGCTTACTGTCGCATAGGGTGAGCAGCTCGTGTTCCGAAAAGAGTCCAGCCGCCATGGCTGTACAGGCTTCATCTCCGATGACGATGTCGTAGAGGCCGCTGTGCATGGCCTGTGTCAGATTTTCTAATCCGTGCGCCGCCGCACTCATCTCGCCTTGGGTTGGCTTCCCTCGGATGAAATGGCCATGACCAAATTGAATCACCGTTACGTCCGGGAAGCGGGCTTTCAGGATTTTGATTTCACTGTAGTCACGGCCTTTGATGAATTGGCCGAAGTAGACCCGGAGTCCCGCGCCTGTCGCACGCATGATGAGGCCCAGTGCTGCAGTCGTTTTGCATTTGCCATCACCGGTGTATATTTGAATGTAGCCCTTCATGACAATCCTTCTATATGACCCGGATGGTTGACGCAAGATCAAAGGGCCTTAAGATAAAGATCATTCTGCTGGAGGGCGAACCTTGTGTGAGCCGCGTGGGCAGGGCATCCAATCCGAAGATTTGGGTCTAATCTCGTTTCTTGATTTGGATCAATGTTATTCTTTCCAATAAGAGTAACCTGTTATTAGAAATAAGGAGAGGGTGAAGCCAATGAAACGAAACATCATAAAGATCGACGCGGATAAGTGTACGGGCTGTGGGTTATGTATTCCTAATTGTCCGGAGGGCGCCATTCAAATCCTTGATGGGAAGGCTCGCCTGGTCAGTGATTTAAGTTGTGATGGATTGGGGGCCTGTTTGGGGCACTGCCCTGAAGGTGCGATTACCATCGAGGAGCGGGAGGTTTCGTAATATAAGGAGGCAATATGAGTGATTTGAACGAGTATAAAGGTAAGGCGATTGAGTTAGCGACCGGGGTAGACTATGCGGCTGGGGCGGTGGTCAGCAAAACAATATTGGATAAGAAAACAGGAACTCTGACCCTTTTCGCCTTTGATAAAGGGCAGGGCTTAAGTGAGCATACGGCGCCGTTTGATGCGACAGTTCAGATTTTAGACGGTATGGCAGAATTGACTGTGGGAGGGGTGCCGCATCTCGTTAAAGCGGGTCAGCTTTTCATCATGCCCGCGAATGTGCCGCATTCAGTACGTGCTGTCGAGCGGTTTAAGATGCTTTTGATCATGATCCGGTAAAGGCCAAGCTTGTATTGGTGTATATAAAGGCGTAGTATTCATTTCCATGGTACGTCGTATAATTCAGAAAATAAAGCATCACATCACGCGTTTGGGTCGAAAACCTGATAATTCAGGGGTAATTAAGAAGGCGGCTGGTGTCACAGCTCCGGCCGTCCCTTCGCATACAGTTCCAAAATCAGCGCCTGTACAGACGAAGCCGGCTCCGGTTCGTCATGCGGCTCCCGTTGTTGCTCCGGCCCGAAAATGGGCAGTTGCAGATTATGATATCCCGTCCGTCGAGGGGAAGACCCGGTTTCATGATTTGGATTTGCCCGCTGAAATCATGCACGCTGTGGATGATCTGGGCTTTAAGTATTGTACAGCGGTTCAAGCGATGTCTATCCCGTCTTCGTTGGCGGGACGCGATGTTACGGGCAAAGCCCAGACGGGCACAGGCAAGACGGCCGCCTTCTTGATCGCCATTTTTACCCATTTCCTGCGGGCCCCCCGGAAGCACCCCACCAAACGGGGCGCTCCTCGAGCGTTGATTCTGGCGCCCACCCGTGAGCTTGTCATTCAGATTGAAAAGGATGCCCGGGACATCGGCAAGTATTGCGGGCTCAAAATCCTCGGTATCTATGGCGGAATGGATTACGACAAGCAGCAGCGACAACTTATGGAGATCAGTCCCGATATCATGGTGGCGACGCCGGGCCGCCTGTTGGATTTTCGACGCGGCGGCCTGCTCGATTTGCGGTATGTAGAGGTGCTGGTGATTGATGAGGCCGATCGGATGCTGGACATGGGATTCATTCCCGATGTCCGCACGATTGTTTACTCAACGCCACCCAAGGAGAACCGGCAAACCCTGCTGTTTAGTGCCACGCTTACAGAGGATATTCTGCGTTTGGCAGCCCGGTGGACGAATGAGTCTGTCAAGGTCGAAATCGAGCCCGAAAAGGTGACGGTGGATAACATCCAGCAGATCGTGTTTACCGTGCCCTCGGACAAGAAATTTGCACTTTTTTATAACCTGCTCCAGCGTGATAAGCCTGAACGAGTCTTGATGTTTTGTAATCGGCGCGATGAGACGGAACGAGTTCTGGGCTATATGGCAAGATGTGGTATCAAGGCTGATATGCTTTCCGGCGCTGTTCCCCAGAAGAAGCGGATCAAGGTTCTGGAAGATTTCCGGGCAGGCATCATCCGGGTACTGGTAGCCACGGATGTGGCTGGGCGCGGCCTCCATGTGGATGATATTTCGCATGTGATAAATTATGATATTCCGTTTGATGCGGAAGATTATGTTCATCGAATCGGCCGTACCGGGCGTGCCGGCAAGGCGGGCAAAGCCTATACGTTTGCGTGTGAGAATGAAGCGTTTTCAATGCCTGAAATTGAAAAATATATTGGTAAGGCGCTGGATTATGAAAATCCTGAACCTGCCCTGCTCGTGCTGCCCCCGGGCATAGGCGGGCACTCCGGTGCATCATATTCCCGGCCACCCTCCCGCCCACAAGGCCGCCAGCAGGGCCGTTTTGGCCGTCGCCCACCGCCTCGCCGGTGAGGCGTACCACACCCTGCGAAATCTCTGTATGTCGGTCAGGGCAGACGCATCTAAATTCCGCGCCAATACGTGGAATTTTCGACAGAATGAACAAAATATACAAAATTGTTCAGGGATAAAGGCAGATTCTTCTCTTACCATTCTGAGCATTCAGTTAATTCTGTCAAAACTCATGATTTTGAAATTGACTTATATTTTAAGTTAGTCATAACTATTTAGCTAATTAAAGCTAAATGGTGATTAATTGAAATTTATCCTTCTTTTTTTAAGTTTGGTTATGGAAATAAGCCAGCCCGCTTTGGCGCAGTTGCGGGCTGGTGATGTGGCGGTTATTGCCTACAATACCGATACGCCGGATTCCTTCGCCTGGGTGTCATTGTGTGACATACCGCCAAACACCCCAATACATTTTACGAACTCATCGGTCAGTAATGGTTGGTTTCGGTGGGGGGATCATCTTGGACGTCGGGTGGGGCCCGGTCCCCTGAGTTGGATAAGCACGAATTCACTTTCAGCCGGGTCTGTTGTTTCCTGGATTGCAGGAACTCAGAAGTGTTGGAGCGTGGGGAGCTTATCCGGTGGTGCGATGGTCTTCAGCGCGGAGGGCGACCAGATTTTCGCCTATACAGGAACGATTGTGTCGAATGCGGCAGGAGTGTCACCCTGGATAGGGGATGCCACGAATGCCGTCGTATTGTTCGGGTTGAATTTTGCCAACAAAGGTTGGGATAATGTCAGTGGTGGGGGGAATACGAGTTATATTCCGCCGGGGTTGTCCGTGAGCGCGCATACGGCAGTGCATGCCGGTAATTGGGATAATGGCTATTACTCCGGAATCAGAACGGGAAAAGTTTCGGAATTACTCACTTCCATCGCGTCATTAAGCAACTGGAACTCAAGTGCAGACTTCATCAACCCCAGCCAGTGGCCCTCATTTTGGTTCATAAAAAAGTCTTGGACGCTGATTTATGTGGAATGACTTCCCCGCTTAATAACCCCCACTCGCGCACAGTCATCGCAAATCGGGCATGCACTACATCTTGGGCATATAAGGTGTGCATAGAGCGAGTGGTCACTCATTCAAGGCTTGTGAGTCCTTCGCGAACGGCATATTTCGTCAAAGCGGCTACATTATGGACGCCCACTTTTTGCATAATATGCTGACGATGTGTCTCGACCGTCTTAACGCTGACGTTGATTTTCGTCGCTATTTCCTTGGTACTGTGGCCCTCGGAGATCAATTGAAGGATTTCCTTTTCGCGGTGACTTAACTGGGAGATACGTCGTTGTGACTGGCGTCCGGGATTGGCGCGGCGGGCGAATTCTTCAAGCACATTTCCGGCGATATTCGGGCTGATGAACAATCCGCCTGATATAATGGTGCGAATGGCGATGGTGAGCTCACCAAATGCGCTGTCTTTCAGCATATAGCCCGAGGCGCCAGCCTCCAGCATTTCCGTCACGAAATGGTGGTCAGAGTGCATGGAAAGAGCGAGGATTTTCACTTTGGGGTGATCTGTAAAGATCCGTCGTGCCGCCGCGATGCCGTTCATTTCGGGCATGGCAATATCCAGAACGACGATATCCGGTTTTTTGTCGGCAACCAACTTAATGGCGCCAAGACCGTTGAGTGCCTCGCCAACTACGGCCATATCCGGTTGTTTTTCAAGGAGTGAACGGAGGCCTTCGCGAATAATTTGGTGGTCATCACATAGAACGATTCGAATAGGCATGAATAAACCTCCAATTAGGATAAAGTAACAATGACCCTGCGTGTTTAAGATGTCAATAATTATATAAAGAAACGGGGCGTTTTTACTTGATTCAATGGGACGGGACAACGATACTGCGGCCCAATTGAATGAATGTTGAGAGTGAAAGAGGAGAATTTTATGGCTCAGGAACTGGCGTTTGCATTAATCAACCCTTACACGATATCAAAATCCAGGACTGGCGGCGTCATCGGACGCCTGATGAGTCGCACAGGACTTGACCTCGTGGCTGCCCGCATGTTTGGCCCCAGTCAGGAGTTAGTTACCCGCTATGCTGACTCCCTGTTAAACAGTAATCAGGCGGAACCTGAATTTGCCCGTTTATTGAGTGAATATGTCCGCAAATCCTATACGCCTGATCCGGTCACCGGCCTTCGGCGGCGTGTGATTCTGTTGGTATTTGAAGGCGAAAATGCGATCCAGAAAGTGCGCGAGGCCACGGGCCATCTCCGTGCCGGGTGGGTGGGTGGCGAAACCATACGGGATACCTACGGGGATTACATTGAGGACGAGACCGGGACAGTCCGCTATTTTGAGCCAGCCGTATTGGTCGCGCCTTCGGTGGAGCGTGCCGCTTCGGTCCTGCGCCTATGGGCCGAGTACTCCAACTCGGATGGCGGTGTGATCGACAACAGCGCGGATTCGTCCAATGCCGAAGGGGTTCAAACGACGCTGGTTCTCATTAAACCTGATAATTTCCGTTTTCCGAGCGTTCGGCCCGGCCATATCATCGACCTGTTGTCCCGTTCAGGACTTCGGATTGTGGGCGTTCGAAAGTTTTCCATGACGGTTGCACAGGCGGAGGATTTTTATGGTCCTGTGCGTGCCATTCTTCAAAACAAATTTAAGGGGATTATGGCCCAGCGGGCAGGGGAGATTCTTGAGAAATCGCTGGGTATTTCCATCCCGGAGGATGCCAAAGCGGCAATTGGGGAGCATATCGGCCCCATCGCCGGAAATGGGCAATTCGAGGATATCGTGAAATTTATGACCGGTTACCGCCCCTC
Source organism: bacterium (assembly GCA_037143175.1). NCBI lineage: Bacteria > bacterium. The sequence continues at coordinate 23,254 of JBAWZF010000005.1, read as the reverse complement.
CGAAGTTGCGGAAGCCGATAAAGCCCACATAAGTTCCGAGAATTGTTTGGCCCTTATCTACCGAGGCATTAGCGCCGTTGAGAAGATTCGTTATCTGCTTGGGCCCACGGATCCCGCCAAGGCGCAACCGGGCTCTGTACGTCGTGAGTACGGTAGCGATATTATGGTCAATGCGGCGCATGCGTCCGACTCAGCGGAAAGCTCCGCCAGAGAAATGAAGATTGTGGATGTTCAAAAAGATACAATAAAAGAATGGGTGGAGAAGTATTATGGAACTTAATGAGCGGGTGAGTGCAATTGCGCTCTCCTCCATTAATTTTGCCCGGAAACTTCTTGAACAAGAAAAAATGGCGGTCGTACCCGGGTTACCGTTCGGGGCCGATGGCAATTTCCGTCTGTCGTATGCCTGCAGTATGGCCAACATCGAAGAAGGGATGATTCGGCTGGAACGTTTTGTGAAAACGTTATAACTACCTGACGATAATGGCCTCGCGCCATTTTCGCAGGGAGTTAATAAGAAAAACCTTTCGGACGCGGGGGAGATCTGCGAGGTGGATGACCGCCTCTTTGATCTCTCCCCGAAGGAGCAGTTCTGCCCGGAAGGTTCCTGCCAAAAGCCCGCACGAGACCGGCGGCGTGAGGAGTTCGCCATCACATTCCACGACGAGGTTGGCGATGGTGGATTCCGTCAGTTCACCTGCGGGATTCCAGAGCAGAACATCATCGCAATCGTCGAGGCTCGTTTGGGCGTCTTCATAAGCCCGCCGGCAGGTTGTTTTGTGGTACAGAAAACGGTTGGAAATATCGATCGGTTTTTGCGCCAGCCGGACACGAACCGGGGTCTTGGCGGCAGTCGGGTCGAATGGGTAGGATTCAAGCGTGAGGACTCCGGAACGGGAAACAAGAATCCGGATCCGGTGGGCTCCATCCAGTTTTAAGGCGAGCAACTCGTTTTGAATCTTTCCCCGGCAAATAGCAAAGCCAAAATACTCCGCGGATTCTTCAATTCGTTTTAAATGTCGCTCCAATAGAAAAATGCCTTTGTCGGGAGTCCACAGCAGCGTTTCAAGGAGCTGAAATTCCTCCGTTGATTCAGTGAGCACTTTTGCCTTGGTCCAACATTCTTCGTACTCATTGGCGCTGACGGAGTCCCAGACAATTCCGCCGCCCACCCCGTATTCGGCAACATGGCGGGTCTTATCGATGAGCACTGTTCTGATGGCGACATTAAATTGCGCCTGACGGTCCGGTGCCAGATAGCCGATGGTTCCGGTATAGATTCTACGGGGGGCGGTTTCTTCGCGGGCGATGAGCGCCATCGTCCGCGGTTTGGGCGCCCCGGTAATGGAGGCACACGGGAAAAGGGCTGTAAATATTTCACACAGTGATGCCTGGGTGCTGGCAGATACAGTGGAAGTCATTTGCCAGACAGTAGGGTACCGCTCCACCTTGAAAAGCTGCTCGACCGTAACCTGCCCTTTTTCTGACACCCGTCCCATGTCGTTTCTGATCATATCCACGATCATCACATTCTCAGACTGGTCTTTGGGTGAATTTTTCAGTATCTGGGCATTGAGTAGATCTTCCTGGGGCGTCACTCCCCGTTTCATGGTCCCCTTCATGGGGCGTGATTCCAGATGGGATCCATCCAAGCGGAAAAACAGCTCCGGCGAGGCGGAGCAAATGGTGAAATTCCCGATATCGATAAATGCGGAGTAATGTGCTCCTTGAGCGTGGACCAGATTTTCAAAAAGGGTTAGCGGGTTCTGGTTGAAGGGACTGGTAAGTCGGAAGGTGTAGTTGACTTGATAGGTTTCGCCATTAAACAGGTATTGCCGGATCCGCCCCATGATCTTGGTGTAATCATCGCGGCTGATGGAGGGCGTCCATTGTGGCGGCGTTTCGGTTGAGCGCGGGGCAGGTGCGCTAGGATGCCATGGGGTGGGCTCCTGATAAAGTCCGAACCAAAGCAGGGGAAAGCCTGAAGGGTCATGCCGGACTGTTAAGGCCGAGTCAAATGCCGGGGCAGCCTCATAACTGATAAAACCGGCGGCATGCAGTTTGTGCTCGTTAACAGCCGCCTCAATCTCACGAAGAAGCGGAAGCACCTCTGCGGGATTTGAGGTGGAGTAGATCCGGCAGGGATTGTTAAAAGCCAGCCAGCACCCACGGGAAGGATCATGAATGAGGACGGCTGTGTTCACAAGTGGCGGATGATGTTTTCCTCAGACTCCAAAATGGCGTCCATCATTCCCTGCTCGGTTTCAGCAAGGCGTAATAATTCCAACAACTTTGTTTCCATGCAGAGGGTGCATAACCGCGCGAGTGTGTGGAGGTGGAGGCGGTCATCTTGACAGCAAAGCAGAAAAAAGATGTCGCTGGGATGGCCATCCTGAGCCCCGAAATGAATTGGCTGAATGGAGCGGCCGACCACCATGAATGACTCGGTAAACATATAGGGGTCATGATGACGCGGATGAAGAACTGCCCAGCCGCCGGGGAGCGCCGTTGAGCAGAGTTTTTCGCGTTCTTCAATGAGCGTGAGAAGTTCAGTGCCATCAGAGACTAGATCGGTGGCCACGGCCATCGCAACCATGTTACGGATGACGGACGAACGGGTTTTGGTTGCCAGGGCGGCCTGAATGCGATCGCGCGTCAGGAGTTGGGGCATCATCGCCACATCCGGAGAGAATTCTTTAACCTTGGCCGAAGACTGGGAATGGTAATCCGCTAGATTGGGCGCGGAGAAGTTAAGAATGCGCTGTGAGGCCCATGCATCTATCTCCGAGCGACGAAAGGCAAAGCGCTCACCCTGTTTTTGAAAAGGGATTTCCCTTTGCTTAACCAGTAACTCAATTCTTGCTGGCGCAACGTGAAGGTACGCGGCAATTTCTTTAACATTCATGACCCGATGTGGCATGCCCGGAAATATGCCAAAAGAGAAGACCTGAGGCAATCTTTGACTCTATCGCTTCATCAGGCGCAAAATATCTGCGCCATAGGCCTCAAGTTTTGCAGGGCCGACGCCGGGAATGCGTTCAAGTTCAGCGTGGGATTTCGGGCGTAGAATCGCAATGGCTTTCAGGGTTTTGTTGCTGAATACAAGATAGGGAAGCGTCCCCTGGTGGAAGGATTCATCTTTGCGCCAGATCTTCAATTTATCGAACAAATTTTCTTCCACAGCTGAAAGGACGCGATCAAACGTTTCCAGGGGGTTGGCTTTACGATTGGGTTTGGCGCCAGCCTTCATGGGTTTGCGACGAAGATCGGGCTCATTACTGGAAAGGTGTACGGCTTGGACTGGCCACTTGATGCTGACTGAGACCCGCCGCCATGCAATTTCGCGGCCTTCCAGGGTTAACGAGGCTGTGGCATATTGATCCGCGCTGAGTGTAATGGCTTTGGCTCGCACCAATTCATCGAAAATGGCCTTCAAATGTTCTGGGGGTGTTCCTGCCAGGGCACCATATGTGGAAACCTCGTTTAGTTTGCGATCAATAATATCTTTTGCCGATGAACCAGTCATAACGGCAATGATCGTGTTGCGGCCGAACCGTCCGTCCATACGGCCCACTCCGCTCAGTAGTTTCTGAATGACTGGCCACTCGGTTTCGGTGGGGGGGCGTGCTGAAACAGCCGTGTCGAAACCGCAATAATCGCAGTGGCCACAGGCGGTGCTCAGCGTTTCTTTGTCACCAAAATAATCGAGAATGAAATGGTGCCGGCAGCCTTGGGAACTGACGTAACGGAGCATCAGGTCGAGTTTACGCAGATCCCGGCGCCGTTTTTCCTCCAAAGAAGGCATGGCCTCCTTCAGACGTGTGAGATCGGTGGGTTCAACCAGAGACGTGGTGTAACAACGGGTTCCCGCCATGATTTCACGTGAAATCAGGCCATAACGTTCGTACAGACCCATGCAAGTGTGGACCGTAATCTTGTTGTCGGTTGAGCGAATTTGTTCAGCCCACTCGTCCAGTGAGCAGGTCTGGGCACCACCAGTCTTGAGTAGGGTGTAAATTTCTGACCAAGTTTGCAGGATAGTGGCAGGGTCCGGATTCGAGCCATCCAGGAAAAACTCCTGCGTACGTACATCGGCGTAGTTGTAGAGCAGCTCACAATGCGATAACTGGCCGTCTCGCCCGGCTCGGCCAACTTCCTGATAGTAGGCTTCGATGCTTCCAGGGACGTCCCAGTGGATGACAAACCGGAGATCGGAGCGATCTACACCCATGCCAAAGGCATTGGTGGCCACGACAACCGGGACTTTGCCCCCCATGAATTGTTCCTGGGCCGCTGCCCGCTTCTCAGGGGTAAGGCCGGCGTGATAAACCAGATGTTTGATTTTGTTCTCCCCCAACATGATGCCGACCCGATCGACCTGTTTGCGGGTACTGCAATAAATGATGCCTGTGGGGTAGCGGGAAAGAATACCCTCAATGCGTCGCATTTTGTCGGTATGGGATGAAACATGGCTGACGACGAGTCGCAGGGTATCACGGCGAAAGCCCCGGACAAATATCTGCGGGGCCGTACGACCATCCATCCCAAGCCCGAGTTGTTTGGCAATATCCGTTCGAACCTCAGGGGTCGCAGTGGCGGTGAGCGCCATGACACGGGCCTTGGTGAACTGTTTTACCACGGTGCCGAGGCGAATGTAGTCGGGCCTGAAATCATGGCCCCATTGGCTGATACAATGGGCTTCGTCAATGGCGATCAATGCCACCTTGAGATCGGCGAGCAAAGTTTGAAAGCCTCTGTTACGGAAGCGTTCCGGCGCGACATAGACCAGTCGGGTTTTTCCTTGGCGAAGATCGGCAATCCGTTCGGTCACCTCTTCCATGGAAAGCGATGAGTTAAGGCAGGTGGCTGGCAGGCCTCGCTCGGTGAGGCCGTCCACTTGATCCTTCATCAGGGATATCAACGGTGAGACCACCAGCGTGATTCCATCAAGAATCATGGCCGGCAATTGAAAGCAGATTGATTTTCCCGCGCCGGTCGGCATGACGACCACCGCATCATTCCCGTTCAGAATAGCCTCAATGGGTTCCCGCTGGCCTGCATGGAATGTGGAGAAACCGAAGTGCTTGGAGAGCAAATCCTCAAGGCGTGCAGGGGCGTTTAGGGGGCGTGGTGATGCATTTAAAGTTAAGTTAATCATAAAACGCGCAAATTATAACATTCTCGGTTAAATTGTAAAACCTTGATATACATCAAGGAGATGGAAAGCAGGGCATGCATAATAAGCGCTGTTTTGAGGGACAAGTTAAAACAACAACAACAAGGAGACAGGTGTTATGAGTAGCATGTTTTGTTATCAATGCGAGCAGGCCGGCAAGGGGACGGGTTGCACGTCGTTCGGTGTTTGTGGAAAAGATCCGGAAACCTCGGCGCTTCAGGATCTCTTGGTCTATGTGGCGGAAGGAATCAGCCAATATGCCTATCGTGCCAGCAAACTGGGAGTCGTGGACCAGGCGGCTGATGTGTATGTGATTGAGGCCTTGTTCACCACCGTAACGAATGTCAATTTCGATCCGAAACGCCTGGAAGGAATCCTGCGCAAGGGAGCGGCGGTCAAGGAAAGTATCCGGAACCAATACGAGGCGGCGTGCAAAGCCAAGGGTGTTGCCATCGAGGCTGTGAAGGGGCCGGCGCAATGGACGCCCGCAACTGACCTTCAGGGGTTGATCAAGCAGGGTGAAGACATTTCGACTGAGAAGCGCACTGCCGCACTTGGCGCGGATATCGCGGGGACTCAGGATCTGATTCTGCTTGGGCTCAAGGGTACTGCCGCTTATGCGGAGCATGCCCGGGTTCTTGGCAAGGTGGACAGCACCGTCAATGCCTATATGCACGAGGCCTTGGATTTTCTGGTCAAGCCGGATCCGACCATGGATCAACTGCTGGGATATGCGCTTAAGACTGGTGAAGTAAACCTTAAAGTCATGGAACTGCTCGATGCGGCCAACACCGGTGCTTATGGGAATCCGGTTCCCACGCCTGTTCCCATTACTCCCTTGAAGGGGAAGGCCATTTTGATATCGGGCCATGATCTCAAGGATCTGGAATTGCTTCTGAAACAGACCGAGGGCAAGGGGATTAACGTCTATACCCATGGCGAGATGCTGCCTGCGCATGGCTATCCCGAACTGAAGAAGTACAAGCATCTGGTGGGCAACTATGGTGGGGCATGGCAGGATCAGCGCAAGGAATTTGATGAGTTCCCGGGCGCTATCCTGATGACCACGAATTGCATCCAGAAGCCGAAAGACACCTACAAGGCCCGTATTTTCACGAGCGGACTTGTGGCTTGGCCGGGTGTGGATCATATTGCCGATGGCAATTTCAAGCCTGTGATCGATGCGGCCCTGGCCGCGGCGGGGTTTGCTGCGGATGAGCCGGGAAAGAGCATTCTGGTTGGTTTTGGGCACAGCGCTGTGCTGGGTGTGGCGGGTACGGTCATTGATGCGGTAAAATCGGGTGCAATCAAGCGCTTTTACCTGATTGGCGGCTGCGATGGCGCCAAGTCGGGCCGAAACTACTACACGGAATTTGCTCAGGCGGTTCCTCAGGACTGCATGGTCCTCACGCTGGCTTGCGGCAAGTTCCGCTTCAATAAGCTCGATTTCGGGAACATCGGCGGTTTGCCGCGGTTGTTGGACATCGGGCAGTGCAACGATGCCTACTCGGCCATCAAGATTGCCAGTGCATTGGCGGGGGCCTTCAACTGCTCAGTCAATGAGTTGCCGCTGTCTATGGTTCTGTCCTGGTATGAGCAGAAAGCCGTATGTATCTTGCTCACGCTGTTGCATTTAGGCATCAAGAATATCCGGCTTGGACCGAGTCTTCCTGCCTTTGTGACGCCGGCAGTGCTGAATGTTCTGGTGGAGAAATTTGCCATCAAGCCCATCACGACCGTGGAGGCTGACCTTAAGGCCACATTGGCCGGGAATTAAGGGTAGAAGTTAAGTCAAACTGAAGAAGTCGAAAGTCCAAAGTTGAGAGTTCAATGTCGAAAGACAGAGCTCTTAACTTTGGGCTTTTTTTATACTTTGATTAGTCTTCTCAGGTTCGATACAAACGCTGGAACTTTTTGGAGACGAATAATGAAATCACCGTTGATTGACACCCTTGAGAAACAGTTTGACGTCAAGCTCCCCTGTATGCGGAGCATTAAGAAGGCCATGATCGCCGAGATGGATGCGGGACTCGCAGGCCGCAAAAGCTCCCTCGCGATGCTGCAGGCCTATTGTGATGCTGCCAGCGGCCATGAGAAAGGCCTGTATCTGGCCCTGGATCTCGGTGGCACTAATTTCAGGGTTATGCTCGTTAAACTGGCCGGCGCGGGGAAGCTTCCCCAAGTGGTCGCCGAGACGAAGTACAAACTGACGCGCGAACACATTGCCGGGTCCGGTGACGAACTTTTTGGCGCTATTGCCGGGTATCTTCGTAAATTTCTGAAAGATCACGCTTTCACCGGTGAATACGGACTGGGCTACACGTTCAGTTTCCCTGTCAAACTGCTGGGCATTGACGAGGGTATTCTTATGAAGTGGACCAAGGATTTTTCGGCCTCAGGGGTTGTCGGCCAGAAGGTCGTCACGCTCCAACGCCAGGCTCTCGTCCGGAAAGGCGTGAATAATGTGAATATTGTTGCCTTGGCCAATGACACTGTAGGTACGCTCCAGGCTCAGGCCGCGCGGGATCCTAATTGCGGGATGGGGGTCATTTTAGGGACCGGGTTCAATATCGCCGTACGTGTGGCTTCCCGGCGGATTAAGAAAGGTATAGAGGGTTATTCCGGCAAAAGTATGATCATCAACATGGAGTCGGGCAACTTCTCGAAGGCGCTTCCACTCACCACATATGATCGCCAATTGGATCGGGATTCGGGTAACGCCAAACACCAGCTTGCTGAAAAAATGATTTCCGGAAAGTACCTGCCTCAACTGGTCCGGCTGGTGGTTTTAGACCTGATCCGGAAGGAGCATCTATTTGAGGGTCAGGTACCGGCGGTATTCGCCGATAAGGAGTCTTTTAAGGGCTTTCACATGGATGTTCTCGAGGCGGGCTCCAAGGAAGAGTTAACGCAACTCTCCAAAGAACTGTTCGGACGGGAATTGACTCCGGTTGAGCACCGGACACTGGTCAGAGTAGTACACATCGTTTCACGGCGATCTGCCCGAATCGCGGCGGCGCTGATTGTCGGGTCGTTGACCCGGGTGGCGCGCCGTTCGGCCAAGCGGGTAACGGTGGCGGTGGACGGCTCTCTCTTTGAGAAATACCCTGGGTACAGCAGGAGTCTGGCGGAGGCCGTCCGTGAGTTGGAAGGCAAGGCCGGTAAAGGCATCCAGTTGAAGTTGACCAAGGATGGTTCAGGCATCGGCGCCGCCGTCATCGCCGCCGTCGTCAACTCCAGTCGGTAGGGGAAGATTGCTTGCGCAAGCAATACAGTACTGCTTGCGCATGAAGTCATGATTTAACCCACTGACCACGCGGCTCACGCAAGGTTCGCCCTCCAGCAGAATGATCTATACCTTCTAGTTCTTTCTTTTGGAAGGCGAACCTTGCGTGAGCCGCGGGCGTTGTAGGCGTCCTGAAATCATGATCCGGCCCTTAGCGAGGATTTGGAACTCTTTTTTCGATTCCATTCCACGCTTGCATACGCTGGTTTGTCGTACTACATTTGAACAGTTAAATACGGAGTAATCTTATGCCGAAATTCCGATACGTTGCCATGGATGCAAAGGGGCGAGAAGTTGAGGGCGTGCTTGATGCCGATAACGAGAATCGCGCCCTGTCTACCCTTAAAGATAAAGGCCTGTTCCCTACCAGTGTGACCGATATGGGCGGGGGGCGTAATCGCGGGCCTTCCCGGGGTGGAACTCCGGGCAAGGGCGTGGTGACTGCCAAAGTCCAGGGTGGCGGATCCCACGAAATCAGAATGCCGTCCTTTTTGCAATCGCGGATCAAAGACAAGCAGATCATGATTTTCACGCGCCAATTGGCGACTTTGGTGGATGCCGGCTTACCGTTGTTGCGCTGTTTGCATGTGCTTCAGAAACAGGAAAAAGATCAGCAGTTCAGGGCCGCTTTGGCGGGAATGGCAGAATCCGTCGAAGGGGGCAGTACGTTTGCCGAATCCATGTCGCAATATCCCAAGGTTTTCACGCCCTTTTTTGTGAATATGGTCAAGGCGGGTGAAACGTCGGGCGCGCTTCAGACGATTCTGGTGCGGTTGGCCGAATTCATGGAAAAGAGCAACAAAATCCGCAACAAAGTGAAAGGCGCCATGGTCTACCCGCTTGTTGTCATGATTATGGCTGCGATCATTTTGATTGTGTTGATGGTGTTTGTGATCCCTAAATTCAAAGAAATCTTTGATGACCTTCTTGGCGGAAAGTCGCTGCCTTTGCTCACGGAGCTGGTTATTGGGGCCAGCAATTTCATGGCCCAGCAATGGTATATTCTCCTTGGCATCATTATAGCGTGTGTTGTGGGTTTCAAGTCGTTCAAGGCGACAAAATCAGGGCAGGTCAGCCTGGATAGGATCGCACTCAAATTGCCAATATTTGGGACGTTGATTCGGAAAACGGCCATTGGAAATTTCACCCGTACGCTGGGGACGTTGATGACAGGTGGTGTGCCGATTCTTCAGGCGTTGAACATTGTTAAAGAAGTATCCAACAATGCGGTTTTGGCGAAGGCGGTCGAGCAGGTACATGACAGCGTCAAAGAGGGGGAAACGATAGTGGTGCCGCTTGAGGCCTCCGGCGTATTCCCGTCAATGGTGGTCAGCATGGTGCAAGTCGGTGAGGAAACCGGCGCCCTACCTGAAATGCTAATGAAAATCGCAGAAAACTATGATGATGAGGTAGATACGGCGGTAGATGCGCTGACCTCCGTCATTGAGCCCATCATGATCATTCTGTTGGCTTTGATTGTAGGAACCATCGTCATCGCCATGTTCATGCCCATGATTTCGATCATTGGGAATTTGTAAGAGGGTTATTCGTTATCAGTTATTGGTTATTGAATAGGATGTAAACTATTGAGGCGTAGAATGACTGCATTAGCTGAAAAAATTTATAACGAGGTTTTAGATCTCCCGAACGATGAAAGATTGTCGTTACTGGATAGATTGATGCATGTCATTAGTATCCCGACCGCAACGGATATCGAAAAGGCTTGGCTTGAGGAATCTCACAAACGGCTTGCCGATATCCGTTCAGGCAAGACGCAGACTGTTCCGGGCGAAGTCGTATTTCAGGAAGTCAAAGCGAGATACCGAAAATGAGATATGAGTTTGCCCAGTCGGCTCGCGAAGAATTGTTCGGCAGTATTGACTATTACGAACTCCAACAGCCTGGACTCGGGCTGGCTTTTTCAGAGCAGGTGTATGCAACGATTGAACGAATTTGTGAATTTCCCGATGGCTGGACTCCCTTGGACAATACATTCCATCGGTGTCTTGTTAAGCAATTTCCTTACGCATTGATTTACACGGTTTCCAATCAAGTAGTGATCATTGCCGCCGTAATGAATCTTCACAGGAAACCGGATTATTGGCGCAGCAGAAGCCCGTAAGCAGCTGCCAGGAAAGAGTGTATGGATTAAGGTCTGAAGTCTATGGTCTGATGTCTATGGTCTGTCTTGCTCAGGCATGGCTAATGTTGTATAATGCGAACATGAGGTAAGTCATGAAAATGCATGATGAAGAGATATTCAATAGTAGCTTATCATTCAGGTTACGGCGGTGTGCTTTTACGTTGATAGAAATGCTGGTGGTGGTGGCAATCATTCTTATTCTGGCCGGTATGACTTTGAAAATTATTCCGTTGGTCACAAGAAAGACGGGGCAGGTAGCCACCCTGCGAATTCTGGAGCAGGTCAAAAATGCTCTGGGCGGCTTCTATGCGACGTATGGTGTTTTCCCGCCTGTGAATTCAGTATATTACGAGTATGAGGGCACGCCAATGTCGAGTTTGCCAATCACTCCCACGAACACTGGATACAGCACCGGGCTTGTTTATTACATTTACAACGGGGCTCACCACAACCAGGATGCGGAAGTCGCCCGATGGCAACATTATTTAAAGGATGTTGGCAGTTCTGGCTGGAGGTCTAATGGGTTTGCAAACACTACTTGGACGAATAATACTCACACGATCAATGATTCATGGGGGAGCCAGTTAAGATATTCCAATTCTCCTGATCACCAGTGGTACAAGTTGTGGTCTATAGGGGCGAACGGCATTGATGAGGGCGGCAATGGTGATGATGTGGGAGTAACCGCTCAAGACTAAAGGCGGAAGAGCATGGGAAAGAGCATTATGAAACCAGAAGTGCGTGAAAAGCCACGAAGTGGGTTTACTTTGATTGAGTTGTTGGTTGTGATTGCAATTATCATGATTTTAGGAGGACTCCTGTTTCCTGCATTTTCTGCAGCTCGTGAAAGTGCCAAAAAGGCCCGGGCAAAGAGTGACGTTAATCAGCTTAATACAGCTTTCAAAGCGATCCTTCTCGACTATCGTGATTGGGCGACCGCAGCGGTCCCCAGTCTTAACTCCAGCGGAGGCGATGTGGCGTTGTCGGTCGTGCAGTATCTTGCCGGGGGTGTGGCCAATCCTAGAAGGTGTGTTTATATGGAGTTTGAACGTGCATCTACCAATGCGGCAGGTGCCTTCATCGACCCTTGGAAGAATGTTTACAAAGTGGCTATTGGGCCCGGTTCCGTCACGCCTACTGGGTTCAGTACTCTTGCGAGGGATGTGGCGGCATGGTCTATTGGAAAAGACGGAGTGTGCCCATCGCCGGATGATGTTACGAGTTGGTAGTAAGGAGAAAGATGAGGGAAATGCAAGGTACACAGAAGTGTTACAGTAAGAAGGAGAATGGCTTCACTCTGATCGAACTCCTTGTCGTCATCTCCGTGATTGCGATTCTTGTAGCTATAATGTTCCCGGTGCTCTCGGGGGTGAAAAATAATGCCCTGAATAAGCGGGCGCAAACTGAGGTGGAGGGGCTCGCTTCAGCGATTCGCGCTTATCACACTGTCAGTAATGCCTGGCCAGGCGTGAGTTCTGATAGCGATCAGGCTTGGGTGAATAATGATAATCAGGCGGTTGTTTCGTTGTTGATTAACTCGGCCGGTCAGAACTTTTATGAGGGCATTAAAGCGGGTGAATCTGTTCGTGACCCTTTCCGTTCGAACTTGGCCTACCGGATTGTCATCAGCCCGACAAATGACTCTGTCACCGTCTCGTCATATGGTCTGAATTGTGTCGCGGGCGGTGATGATATTAGTGCAACTCATTGAGGATTTAATGGCAAGAGTACAAACAACGCAAATGACCGGAAGTTGCGAAATGAATGGGTGCAGACCAGAGAAGCGGGCTCGGCATGCCTTTACGCTGATCGAATTGCTGGTCGTGATTGGCCTCATGATGATGATTATGGGGCTGTCCATTGCCGGGTGGGCTGGCATGCGAAAGGGTGCTGAAATGCGTCGCTCTGTTTCTTCGGTTCAAACGACACTGATGTTGGCGCGCCAACAGGCGGTAACGAAACGTCAGCCGGTCACGGTTCAGTTTATCAGTGGGACGATTACTAATTCCATGCGGATAACAGTGGGAACCAATCAGTTTTATAGTCAAGTGTATCTGTCGCCTGGCGTTAAATTCATGTCGACAAATGACGTTCCGTTTAAGCCGAATGGCGGAGCCGGGGTTGGGATGCAGACTATTGATCTGGCTGGTATGGATTCGACTAATTATATTGATGTATGGCTTTTGACAGGAATAACGAGGGTTCGCTGATAATGAGCATGAAATCATCTAATCAAGCCAAGAGAGGCTTTAGTTTGATCGAAGTTTGTTTGGCCGTACTTGTGATTGGCTTGGGGCTTATTCCGATATTTGGGCTGTTTCCCGATGGGTTGCGGTCAATGGAGGAGTCAACGGCTGACACGCGGTGTGCTCTTTTTACTGAAGTCGTCATGAATGGCATGCGGGCAAATGCGGCATCGATGACGGATTTGGGTGATTGGACGACTGGCAGCTTCTCGAATATTGAGCAGGGAGTGGTGGCTAATTCGCCATCAACGACAGCCACTCCTGGCGTTTTTAAAGTACGATTTCCAGCGATTGATAGCGATTGGTTGCGGTATAGGGTATCTATAAATGAAACTAATTTTTCAGCACTGGTTGAAGTTTGCGATGGAGAATACGGGTCCTTTTACCCTCCGCATAGTTCGGCCTATACTGAATTCTATTTTCAAGGGATGTAGAAAGCCGTGAGAATTCTAAAAGCAATACTCAAAGACCGGGTTAACGACTGCTGCAGGAAGAAGAAAGATTCTGCGGCTTTTACCCTGCTGGAACTCCTGGTGGCCATGGGGATTCTGGTAATTATCGTACTGATTGTTGCGAGAATATTTGCTCAAGCCTCGGCCACATGGTCAACAGGGGTCCGGCTTTCCGAGGTGAATATGACGGGGCGGGCCGTTGTTGATTTTGTTGCTCAGGATTTGTCGCAGGCGGTGATGAGTACGAATTTGGGTTATACGTTTAGTCCAATATCTGGTTCTGCTGGTTCTGCGAGTTTTTATATTATTGGTGACGCAACCAACTCGACTCGTGCTGGGACGAATGTGACTTACACCTATGCGGGGACATTGTCGCGGCTGGGGCAACAGTTGTGCGATACAAATCTGGTTGCTTTCGAGATTGAAGCGGGACCTGGGGGTGATAATAGCACTCAGACGTTTCCGCAATACGTTGATGTGAAAGTGTCGGTTTCGGGCGCAAGTACGGGAGTTAAGAAATTCTCATCGCGCGTGACGTTCCCTAATAGGAATCGGTACAAGTATTAATCCCGCCTGCCGATGAATGAGGGAAGTCCCTTGCGCATTAAATCAATCGAGTTTTAGGATTTGGAGGGGAAATAAAATTGAACAGAAGCATGTTAAGATCACAAAGAGTTGAGATAGACTCTCGGAAGGTTTCAAAATCAGGTGTGGCCTTGATCATGGTGATCGGGTTACTCGCCCTGATGATGGTCATGGCTGTGGCGTTTGCCGTTTATATGCGCACAGAGCGCGTGGCTTCGGGTGCTTTCCGGAATGATGTTCGGGCCAGACAATTCCTGCATGTGGCGATGGCGAGGGCGTTGGCGGATCTGGATGCGAACCTTGGTAATAATCCTTATCCCGATTGGGATGTTTTTGTTTCAACCAATGGAAGTGTGAATATCGATGGCGTGACTAATTCGCCAGTATTGGACTGGATCCCGCGCGCCCCCCTGCTGGCTGGAATCAGCCCCTGGCCGAAATGGGTGGATGTTACGTCTGTGAGGCTGGAGCGTGGACGAATTGGGTATATGATTGTGAATTGTTCCGGTTTATTGGATGCGAATGTGGCTGGTGATGGAGTTACTGCGCGTAGTATCGGGACAAATGTTTGTGAAATACAATTAGGGAATTGTCCGGAAGTTATACTTCCTGGTCAACTTGTTGCGGATAGATCGCCGAAGTATGAAACGATTCAAGAACTTGGAGAGATCGGTAGGGCCTCAGGGGCGTTAGCGTTGCCTATAACAGATTTCGTCACATATTCCGCATCTCCGACCAATTCAGTCGAGTTTATTGGTGGTGGTTCGGCGAGTCTAAGGAACAACACTAATATAATTGGCGGGTTTATAAATGCTGGATACAACAGCACTCAAGCAGGCGTTTTGTTTACGAATTTATTGGACTACGTTGATGGAGATGTCGAGCCGGGGAATCTTGGGGTGGCAGGTGCGGGGAATGCGGAAGGGCCTTATGTTGAACCGGTGTGGATGGTCAACGAGGTGTATTTGAGTAACACCGTTTGTGCGACTCCCATTGCTGCAAACACATATGATTTGCAAGGAACAAACTTTTTGAAATTTGAAGTTGTCTTCCCGTTCAAAGGTGGGGCGAGCATGGTTGGGTTTAGGTTGAATTATACACTCACAATTGTGGGTTCTTCGGTTCCTGCGCTTTCACTCCCTGCGCCAGTAAGTGGTTCTTTCATGATAAGTGGGGCTGGGGAGTACTATGTAGCGCCGTATGGGCCAGGTTACAGGCCGATCCCGTTTCCAGGTGGGGTGCAAACTGCTGGATCCATAACATGGACCGCAACGGCGGAAGTGCGGGTTTGGATTACAAAAGGAAGCATTGTGGTTGATTCTGTAACCAATTCGCCTGTTGTTTTGCCTATTTCAATGGGTTTGAATCTTCCACTAGTTCCAGTAGTTCCAGTCCCTCCGGTTTCTGTCTCCTTTTCGGCAGATGTGGATCGTGAGTGCTGCGATGCCCGGCTAAATTACGACCCGACGAAATGGGCAGCACCAAGACCTAACTCCTTAC
This sequence comes from bacterium, assembly GCA_037143175.1. Classification (NCBI taxonomy): domain Bacteria; species bacterium. The sequence goes on along the minus strand of JBAWZF010000005.1, from coordinate 7,866 downwards.
GTCACACACTTGGTACGACAAATAATTTAACTTTGAGATATTGGGGGGGGGCCTTCGTCGGGGTGGTGGATCGTGTTCCAGGGTGGGAGAGTCGAGAATATGACACAGCCATTTATGTGAAGGGATTCAGTGGCATTGATAAGCCGTTGGATGTGACGGGTGAGCTAGGCTATTTATTTATAGGTGATGCATGGCGGACGGTGCGGTTGTTCACACGAGCCAATCCCCTAGCACCACTCTATCCAGTTCTAGATTATTTTACGGCAAAATCCATTGTAACCCCTCTCGAGAGGGGCTTGGTTAATCCTAATGCCGCTAGTTCCAATGTGGTGAACGCTGTTTATAGCCAGATGTTTCTTGATTTTCCTCATGGATCAGGGGCGACTAGATTAATCGGATCTACTTTGAACTCGATGAATCAGGCATTGAGAGCAATGACTGCGACAAATAAGATTGCGAGACTGTCTGATCTGGGGCGGTTAGATGCGAATCAGATATTAACAGGGAGCACATATTCTGAGTTAGATAAGGAGTCGTTAGTGCGAAACGTTGCTGATCTCCTGACGGTGCGACAGAACTATTTTATGATTCTGATTTTTGGAGAGTCAACACGTTCGGTGGCTGGTCTTGGTACGACCGGACTGGCTGGTGCGCGAGCTTTAGCTGAAGTATGGCGAGACTCACACACGAATAGTGTTGGCGTACACCCTCGAATTATTCGATTCTTCAAAATCCTGGAAAACGAGTAATTTACCGATGAAAAACATCCCCCTATCTCTGATAACTGAATGTCAACTTACGGTGTATTCGTCGCGACAACCCTGAAATATACTGGGTTGTTGGTGGGTGGGGCGAAGTGAAGGGTCACCGTGTTGCTTGCCGTAAACGCCGGGTAACTGCTCCAGAACGGTGTTGTTATGTAAACCCAACCATTCGAATTCAGTAGGTTTGTAGAATACCAAGGGGTCGGTGCCCATAAATTCGTACTAATGCATTCGATCCAGACGTTGGTTGTATCTCTATAAAAACTGACAATTCTTACTACCGGAGGTGGTGCATTTTGTTCTGATTGCCCTAAGAGTGTTTGCCCGTAGTTGATGTATCCCGGTGAACCTTGAGGTAATTCGTCCCAGGCGAACTGATTATAGTTGCTTCCTGAATTCTTTAAGCCGAGGGAGCCAGCATCATAAGTGACAGCGTCAGACCCTACGCTAGGGGGGAAGCCGACCGCTCCGCCGCCATAGGAGATTTTTTGTTCTAGGACGCCACTGCCTCGGGTGAGGGTGAGGCCGCCCCCAAACGGGAGATTTTGATTAGTTGCATCTGCATAATCATACACAGTAAATTGTTGGACTTTTCCTGTAAAAACCATATCCACATTGGCAACACCAGAATCACCTAGCACCCAGAATCCAAAACCGTTCGTCTTGTTTTGCAATACTGGGTGGTTCGTGACGGTGATTCCGTTGCACCTTATCCCGTTTGCATCATAGATTCCAATGGTCCAGTTTTTCAAATTAGCGTCAGCCCTGCCGCAAAGTTCTATATATTCGTTAGTCCAGGAATAATCGGTATAATAATCAAAATAATTAATTTCATTAATCCACACGCTTCCCGTCGGACAGGAGAACACGACGTAGTACGCCATTCCGGTTGATGGGAGAGGGGCATACCATGTGGGTGCGACGGAAAGGGTCTTATTAATCGTCGGGCTGAAAATCTCCGGGTGATAGCCGCTAAATGATGCTCTGGCCTCGTACTTCACAAAGGTGTCCGCAGGCATGGCGGGTATGCCCGAGGTTGTCTCATATCGGTAGGTCCTGGGGTTAGTCGCCAGATTAGTGGACACGCAGGTCATGGGTGCTGAAGCGTAACCAGCGGAAGACATGGCGGCATAGGTCGAGCCTGTTCCGTACATGGTATTCAGGGTAAGGTTCGAAGGGGCAATGAGGAAAAGGCGTGATGCCTCTACAGCCACTTTCACTGCGTTTGAATAGAGCGGAATGCCCGGTGCGATGACGAGGTTGCTCAGGGTGAGGGAACTGGCCAGCGGGGTGGTCACCAGGATGTTATCAATGCAGACGCGTCCTACTGGCAGAACATCCGTATCATTGTTGCTGATTCGGACATAGTGGCTGTTCGTGTCATATATCGAGCCGCTGAAATAACGATAGTCGGCCGTGTTGGTGGCGCTTTCCACGGGTAATTCAAAAACCGTGCTCCAGGTTGCTGAGTCGCTGGATTTCTGAATGTAAAGACGGGTTGGGGCCGGACTGCCCGAGACGGCCCAGTTCCGGTACCAGAAGCTGATCTCGCCAATGCCAGCCACCAGGGGCGGGGACTGGATATAGGGGCATACATTCGTATCCACGAGCGCATCGACCTCGGACGTTCGATTGCTGTTCAAGAAGCCTGCGCCTCCGACAAATTGGCGGAAGGGGTTGGTTGGGGTTTTATTGATATTAACATTATTTGCTATCCAGTTCTCCCCTCTCGAAAATTGAGTGATGCTGATATCATCGACTAGAAGAATATTTGGAGCAGGGGTTTTGCTGTAAATGCGAACATACATACTCAAGTTCGTCGGTGAATAGAGGGTGTAGGGTTGGTAATCTGTGGCCGAGCCGCCCGCGAATGAGCGTGACACGGTTGAAAGCGTTGTCCAAGTGATCAGGTTCGTGCTCATTTGCACATCAAAACTGACGTAGGGGAAGTCCCCTAGAGAGATGTCATCAATACAGACGGCTGCGTTGGTTCCATCGGGATTATTGACAATCCGTACATAATGGTTAGTAAGGCTGATGGAGGTGTTGGCGTATTTGGTGTAGTTAGTTGAATCGATGGGGAAAATCGTATCGATCGTAACCCAGCTCGCGGGGGTGTCGGAGGGGGCTACTTGAACCAGGAACTTGCCTGCAGGTGAGGCATTTGTCTCCCAGTTGCGGTACCAGAATTCCACGCCTTGGAATCCGAAATTGAGATAGGGTGAGCGGAGGGAGGTGTTCGTGCCACCCGTTGTACCATTCAGCCAGACCGCTCTGCCGCTTCCTCCGCGAGTACGAGTAGCGTCAGCGGATGACTGACCGTTTGTCAGAACCCAGTTGTTGGAAGAGTAATTGCCATATGACGCAGTGATCCAGGCATCGAATGAATTGGTGATATAACGGCCTGCAATGGTGGCAGGGGCTTCATCTATGATTACGTTGTCAATACATGCTGGGGCATTGGAGCCGTAAGGATTGTTCAGGATCCTGATGTAATTATAATTTGGAATAACGAAGTTATTGGTGAAGGAGACATAGTTGGTTGAGTTTATGGTGGTAGAGAGGTTAGTGATGGTGGTCCAGATCCACGGTGTGGCTGAGGATGCCCCTTGCACTTGAAGTGCGCAGGTAGGGGTGCCGCTGGTGTTCCAGTTGCGGTAGTCAAACATTAATTTTCTGACACCATTAATTAGTTGCGGGGAACAAAGGGAGGTGTTGGTGGAACTGGGTGCCCCGTTTAGCCAAGCCGAATTAGTACTACCGTTAGCGGCGTACGATTTGTCAGACGCTGTGCGTCCGTTTATAAATATCCAGTTCATGTATGTGTAGTTGCCGTAACTGTTTGTGGACCACCCTTCAAACGTGTTCGTAATCGATTGTCCGGCAGTGTTGTTGCCGCTACAATAATCGAAGGTTATGGTGTCAATCCCCTTGGTGAGTAACGGGGTCCGTAAATATTGCTCCGTTTTAGTCGAGCGGGTCGGGTCGAATCTACATGTGTTTCCGCCGTCGGGCCTTGTTTCAATCCAACTTTCGTATGCGATCCAGTTGGCATTGGTTTTGGTGTCGGCATACCATTCATCGACAGATAAGTCATCGAAATAGACGTTCTGATCGCCTGCGTCGTGAGAAAAAATAACCATCGAAGTGATGTTGGTATTAAGAGAGATCGAACCTACGGTGAAGGCTGTATTGGTTAATGCATTGACCACAGAAGTGTGGTTAGTGAGGGCCACCCATTCTCCTGGATTCGAATAATATGAACTCTCATCCACGTATTGGTTTGTTGGGAACAGGTAGACACCAAGTGTGCAGGGGGGATTGGTGGTGGCGGCCCTGTACTTGTAGGAAATGGTGCCAATGCCTCGTAGCGGGTAATTCTGGATTGCGGATGTACTTAATTGCGCGATCCAGCCTCGTTTGCTGAGAAAACCTAAATCATTTGACTGAATCTGAACGACGGATCCTTGTGCGCCTCCTACTTTCGCTACGCGAGCGCCATATATCTGATAAAACGGATAATTTTCGGGATTGGGGCTGGTGCCAGTCGTGTAGGTGTTTGTGTAATTATTCCAATTTTGGCTGGAGAAATCTTCAGTCCGGGTGCGGGTGTCATTGGTCGTCCAGTCATTAAAATTACATTCGATTGCCGGCAAGCCACTGTTTCCGGTTAATGTGTAGGCATTCGTTGCCGTCCATCCGTCAAAATCCTGCCAAACGCACGGCAGGACAAAATATTCAAGGGTTAATTCGTTGAAGCGTACCAGATATTGGCCGAAGAACGTCCCGCCGGTAAGGGTGATATTGGTTTGACCGCTGCCGGCATAGTCTGCGAGGGGGAGTGTGGTTTGCCAATTGTTTGAGTTTCCCCAAGTGACGATGCTGGCGGATATGCCGAGGCCGGTGGAATAGCCGTAGCCCTGCAGTGCTAAACTGAGCGTACTGTTGGTACTGTCGACATTGAAAATGGTTTGCCAGATGCCATTGGTAAGGAGTCGTGCCGTCGAGTTGCTGCCATTCACCGTGGCGGTGATATTTTGATAGTCGGAGGCATAGGCTCGGACGCCAAAAGTGTTTGTTATTGAATTCTTTGGACTTTGTCTTTCAGCGTCACTAGCGGAGTAACCTTCAAAGGTAGTGCTGATGTAATAGTTGTAGGTTTTATCGCGGGCATCAGTTCCCAACGAGATGGACGGGGTGTAATAGTGGTGTGTTAAGCCTATGATCCCATCCGGGATCATGGTCACAGGAGTGGGTGCGCTGGCACCAGTCCAATAATAAAAAACTGGGGTGGTGATGTTGTAAGCCGGGAAGTTCGGATTGATCGAAGCGATGTCGCAGGAGGCAATGAATGTTTGTCCAGCTACTGGATAATTGGGATTAATATAGGTGTTGGTGATGGATACGTTCGCGGGGGGATAGGTGATACGGACAGTGTCGATCGCGAAGGTGGTCGTGTTATTGTCAATACGGCGAAAACGGAAATACTGGTTGCTCGAGGAGTTCACGATATTGGTGTAGGGCTGCATCGAGTTGACGTTGTTGGAGACAATTGAGTTGGTAAACCAGATCGAGCCATCGTAAGAACTTTCGAGGGAAAATATTCCGTAGGTGGTAGTACTGCCGTATCTCGCGTCATAAATGACCGCGCCAATTCCGTTGGTTAGTAAAGGTGAGGTAAGGGCTGACAGGCCGCCTCGCACAAAGTAGCAGGAATTTGTGAGGGTTGTGCAATAGTTAGTCCCCCCTTGATCGGAAATACTGTTACTGCTGATGGACCAGCCGCTAACGGTATTTACGACGTTGGAGTATTTGTTCGCTGCCCATGGAGCTCCGGGCCAGTTGGTGTCAAAATCTTCTTGTCTATTGTTGACTGGTTCGCTCACATTCAAGATGGCAGGATTGTTCGTGCCGTTGACAGGGGAAAAGCTAGAGCCGATTGGTGCTTGAAAACCGCTGAAATTATATTGCACGGTGTACTGCAGTTCACCCACCGGTGCGCCTGTAATGGCCGAGCTAAGGACGTAATGGACGCTGTCTGTGGCAGTCATGGCCCCGAGTATCCACGTTCCGTTGCTACCAAACCGATACCAAGCGGTGACATCACTTATTGTGGCCCCGTTGTTAGGGGTGAGCTCAACTCGTATCGCGATCGGGTCGACAATGGTTGCCCCGGTAGATGGGGTGGTTTCAAGCCTAGCGGCGCTCACTACCGCTCCAGGCGATACGATGGCTACTTCATCCAGACAGAGGCGCGCGGTGGTGTTCGTGTTCAGAATGCGAACGTATTTACTGGCAATTTCGTTTACTGCTCCTGAGAAAAAAAGGTAATTGGTGGAGACGATGTTGCTGATGATGCCGCCACCAAGGGTGTCCCAATCGATGTTATTAGAGGATGTCTGGATTTGGAACCTTCCGGTAGGTGCTCCGGTAGTCTGCCAGTTGCGGTGCCAGAAAGAAATCTGCCCGATGCCATTGGTGAGTTGAGGCGACCTTAGCCAGCCGTTGGTCTCCACGATGGCTGACCGGCCTGTGTCGAAGAAACTGCGAGAGGTGTCATTGGAGGTATTCCCGGAAAAGAGAATCCAGTCAGTACTGTTGGTGTGTGGCGGGGTGGATGAATCTGCATTGGTCCAGATGTTGAAGTTCTCGTAGGTACAGGAGCGGACGGTGTAATCGAGGTTGGTCTCCGTCAGGGAGAAGAGGTAGTAGCCCGTATTGGTGGTGTAGAGGGTGATATTGTTGGTGGTCACCTCGGCCTGACCGTAGAGTGGAGTGTTGGTGACTGTCTGGTTTAGCTCACCCCAGGTATTCGTTACGGAATTGCTGATGCCTTGGAATGTGAAGGTTGGGTTGGCATTAGTCACTTGAATGACCCCTTGCCATTGGTAGTTGGCTCCATTGCGGAGGGATGCGGCGAGCTGTCCAATGACGGTCAGGTTAGTGTAGGAGGACTTTGGGATGACGACGTAGGCATTGGTGCTGGAACTGGTGACGTAGATTGCGCCATCTGCGGTGTAGGTGGCCCGAGCGAAAGATTCGACCCGCGTACCGATGGGTTTTGCCGGAATATTGGAATTCGCTTCATAGAGGGTAGGGCTATTGGAGGTCATCGCATAAAGCGTCCAGTTGGTGGCTGGCCACTCTCGCCAGTAGTTGGTCATGGCGAAGGTGTCGGGAACGCTTTGGATGGTGACATTGGCGGAGAGGGTGACAGGATCCTGATCTGTGGGGCGCAAGGGCGTAATGATGGGGGCGCTAACGGTCACCACTGGGGTGGGGTAGGTGATACGGACAGTGTCGACAGCGAAGGTGGTGGTGTTATCGTCAATACGACGAAAACGGAAAAACTGGTTGCTCAAGGAGTTCACGATATTGGTGTAGGGCTGCATCGAGTTGACGTTGTTCGAGACAATCGAGTTGGTAAACCAGATCGCACCATCGTAAGAACTTTCGAGGGAAAATATTCCGTAGGTGGCAGTGCTACCGTATCTTGCGTCATAAATGACCGCGCCAATTCCGTTGGTTAGTAAAGGTGAGGTAAGGGCTGACAGGCCGCCTCGCACAAAGTAGCAGGAATTTGTGAGGGTTGTGCAATAGTTAGTCCCCCCTAGAGCGGAAATACTATTGCTGCTGATGGACCAGCCGCTAACGGCATTTACGACGTTGGAGTATTTGTTCGCTGCCCAAGGTGCTCCCGGCCAGTTTGTGTCAAAATCTTCAGAGTATTGATCCTGAATCAAGGCCATAGTAGGAAGAGACCATAAAACAGCCAGAGTAATAGTCAAACCTTGTAGAATGTGTTGCTTTTTCATCTCTTCGCGACCTCGATTATCAATATTTAAAATTCAGGCCATCACCAGCCTTTTTGGGAAAGAAACCGTAATGTCTTTTTCTTAGTAAATAGTAGCCGTAAAGCCTCTTGCGAGCAAGCCGGATCAGGGCGGTAAAATGTTAAATTATGGTGAAGAATCCAGTAGGCAGAAGGCAGAAGGCAGAAGGCAGATGACAGAGAGCAATTAGAACCAATCGCGTGGGATCTGATGACGTAATACATGAGGGACAGCGTAAATGGCATGCGAGTGTAGATTCTCGTGAACGG